>CAYOHU010000037.1:0-10457 GCA_964403845.1 uncultured Acetatifactor sp. | reverse complement strand
CAATAAATGGTTACGGTAATTTTGGAACAATCAGAATAACCATGCGGGAATGAGGCATACTAAACAGGACGGAATGCGCTTTAGCAATCAGTCCGAATCTGCCGCACTCTTGCGCTGCGTTGCAACAGATTCGTAGGTGCGGCAGCGCAGAAGGAGGCAGATATGGCAGAATTAAAGTGTGGTGCAGTGAAATGTGCCTATAATGAAGAACAATGCTGCTGCAAGGGTGATATCATGATAGGCGGAAGGCACGCGGCTTGTACGGCGGACACCTGTTGTGAAAGCTTTGCACAGAGAAAAGAGGGAAATGATGTATATATCAGCTCCCTGTCTCATCCCGGCAAAACCATCAGTATTGATTGTGAGGCTGTAAAATGTATCTATAACAGCAATTATAAATGCGTTGCAGAGCATGTGGATATTGCAGGGGGCAGTGCAGATACCTCAAGAGAGACTGCATGCGCAACCTTCAAGGAACGATAGCATATTGCAAGAATCAAAAGCAGTCGGGATATCAGAACGATATCGGGTGACGGATTGTGCTAAGCCACAGCGTGAAAACTGTGACTTGGCACTTTTTTTCCGGTTATCCATATTGAAAAATAACGGAACGGATGTAAGTGTGACGCCCATGTTCATTCTGCACAATTCTCCACATGGTCAAAAGGCTCTAAATTGTTTATAGTGACGAAAAAAGAAGACGACTATTGACATATTGATATAGAAAACATATCATTTTAAGTAAATGATATGCGTTTGCATATCAATATGTAAAATATTATTAATGTTAGGAGGAGCAAGAAGTGAGAAAAAAGAGCTGGAAAATAATAAGCAGTGTTCTCGCAGCGGTTATGCTCATCAGCACGGTGAATCCGGTGCCGGTTAGCGCAGCCTTAGAGTATGACTCGACGAAACACGTCAGCACCAGCGCCGGCGACGTTAGCCCCGGGGATGTCAGCAGCGGAGACAGTATGGAGCCGCTGAGAATTGAGGCGGAAAGCTGTTCGGAACTTGAAGGAGCAATTATCGAAGGAGGCGGCGAGGAGTCCGGTCAGCGGTTTGGGGGAGTTAAGAATGGCGGTTATGCCAAATATGATAACATTGATTTTGGCACGTCAGGATTTGCTTCCGCAGTCTTTCGTGCAAGTGCATATGATACCGGTGCAGACAGACGGGCAGAAATACGCATTGATTCAAAGGATGGTCAGGTAATCGGTATTTGCGAGATGAAGGGTACCGGAGACTGGAATAATTTCCGGGATTTTTCATGCGGTCTGTTTGGCAATGTTACAGGAAAGCATGATGTGTACATACTGTTTAAGGGCGGCGGTACCTTATATAACCTGAACTGGTTTGAATTCCACAGGTCAGCAGCTGCTGTATCAGAAGGAGACGCTACTGCTGTGACTGCTGTGGCTCTTCCGGATAAGGTGTTAACCGGTACAGTCGTTCAACCGACCATTACACCGGCAGAAGCGACCGTGTACTATGGCTGGTATGTAGACGGTGTATTGACCGGAACACAGAGCACCTATAATCCCAATCTGCAGGATGTGGGTAAGAAGCTTCAGCTGCAGGTGGTTGGCTATGGTGCTTATGCAGGCAAGGCTGTCAGTGGGGAGAAGATCGTCACTGCAAATGATTATTCCGAGCTTGACTTTGATGCCATTGCATATCAGGCCTTCACAAGCTTTATCAACAAGTATTATACGGTAAGCAAGGGAGAAGGAAAGATAGGTGCCAACTATTTCTGGGATTTTGCAGAAATGTATGAAATTGTCATTGATGCGTATGAGCGTACCGGTGAGGAACGTTACAAAAACATGATTGACGAAATTTTCCAGGGCTTTACCGGAAGGTTTGGTACAGATTGGTCTTGGAATGATTATAATGACGATATTATGTGGATGGTTATCGCTTCCGCGAGAGCATATGAAGCAACCGGAAAACAGGCTTATCTGGATGCTGCAAAGACCAACTTTGACATGGTATACGATAATTATGTGGATGATAAGCTGGGAGACGGAACCGGTATGTGGTGGAAAAAGGAAATGAAGTCCAAGAACGCATGTGTAAACGGTCCGGCTTCTATTGCTGCTTCCCTGCTGGCAGAGGCAACCGGGGATGCAACCTACTATGACAAGGCAAAGACCTGTCTTGACTGGGTGGTGAATAATCTTTATGCGGATGGTAAAATTCTCGATAATATGGGTTATGATGGTAAAATTGAAACGTGGAACTTTACCTATAATCAGGCGACCTTTGTTGGTGCGGCAACGCTGTTGGCTGCTCATTATAAGGATACTAATGATGCGACCAATGCTGCCACATATTTGAATTATGCAAAGAAGGCAGTGGATTATACCATCTATACGAAATATAATGCCGGTGTCATGAATGACGAGAATGGTTCACAGGACATAGAGGATTGCCATGGCTTTAAGGGTATCCTTCCCAGATGGTTCTATCTTTATGCAATGGAGAGTAATTCTTCGTATGTTATGGATTGGATGCGTTTAAATGCTGCTACTGCATGGGGCAATCGTAACTCCGATGGCATCATTTGGACAACATGGGGAACTAAGACTGAGAACGATAAGGATTACTATTCCTTTGGTGCCTCCACAGCAGTGGCTATGCTGCAGAATATTATCAGCTCTGATGATATTGTAAAGGAAGGACTGAACGGAATACAGGCAGAGGATTTCAACTCCTGTAGAGGCGTTGTGCTTTCTGATGACAAGAATAGAGTTTCTTCTGTGAAGAATGGATATTATACGATTTACCGGAATGTAGATTTCGGCAATAACGGAGCAATCCGTGCAGTGTTCAATGCCGGAGCAGTTGCAAACGGCGGAACGATTGAGATTCATTTGGATAATGCGAAGGGCACTTTGCTGGGAACTGCAAATATTACCAATACAGGCAGCTACAGCACTCTGAAAGAGTTTGTATGTGAGATTACTCGCACAACAGGCATGCATGATGTCTGCCTGCTGTACAAGGGAACAAGTGATTTTCTGTTTGAGGTAGATAATTTCAGTTTCTCTGAGGATGTGTTGACTGTGACAGATACCACCGTTGCAGGCAAATCTGCCTATGACAGAATTGAGGCAGAGGAATGTGATGATATTAGTAACGGTCTAGGAGTTAACGAATCAAACGACGAGGGCGGAAAGGTACTGTGCGGTATTAACACAGATGGATGTTATTCTGTTTATAAGAACGTAGAGTTCGGTGCAACCGGAGCAGACTCCGTTGTATTCCGTGCATCCTCATGGAGTGGCGGCACCATTGAAATTCATGAAGGTGCTGTTGACGGAAATCTGATCGGAACATGCGTGATTCCGGCAAATAATAGCTGGACCAAGTTTAAGACCTACACGGCAAGGCTCGAAACTTCGGTTACCGGAGAAAAGGATCTGTATTTGGTATATAAAGGTTCGTATATGTTTAACATAGACTGGTTCAGATTCTTTGAAGCAGGAAAGACTTCGGTAACGGGTGTGCAGATCAATGGGGATGCAATTGGAATCGGAACGAAATTAAAGGCTGACATTGTGCCCGCGAACGCTACGGTTCATTATGAGTGGTATGCCGGCAAGGACAATTCCTATGAGCTGGTAGGTACGAAATCAACCTATACTACAACCTCAGATGATTTAGATAAGACAATCCGGTTGAGAGTAACCGGTACAGGGAACTATGGCGGCTGCGTGGAGAGTAATGAAACCAGTCAGATTCGGAAAGAAGTGCTGGATGCGTATACCAGAATTGAAGCAGAAGCCTATGTGGAAGGCGACGGCTTTGGCGCAGACGGTGAGAATAGCTCAGATGTAGGCGGCGGTAAGCATTTAGGTGGTGTACAGGCAAATGGCTGGGCCAAATATACTGTTAATTTCGGCAACAAGGCACCCGTGAAGGCTGCGCTGAGAGCTTCATCCGAGAATGGTGGAACGATTTCTGTGTATTTGGATGAAAAAGGAAACGACAATAAGTTGATTGGAACCTTTATTATTCCGGCCGGAAAAGGTTGGTTTGTTTTCCAGACCTATAATTGTGATATTAGTGCTGAGAGTGTTACGGGAGTCCATGACGTTTATCTGGTCTTTAACGGTGATAAGGATATGTATAACGTGAACTGGTTCCGGTTCTATAACACGGAAACTGAGGCTCTGACCGGTGCGACCATTCCTGCTGACGCAGCAGTTGGTAATACCTTGCGTGCAACGGTTACCCCTGCAGATGCTACCTATAGCTGTAAGTGGTTTGTCAGTGGCGTGGAAGCAGGTACCGGCGATACCTATACGATAGGCTTTGATGATGCAGGCAAAAAGATTAAGGTAGAGATTACCGGTACAGGACTGTATACCGGTACGGTTACCAGTAACGAGACGAATGAGATTCCGGCAGTAACAGCTACTGATGCATACACAACTGTTTTGGCAGAATCTGCAGTCAGCTTTACCCTGCGTGATGATGGTACCAAGCTGGGCAATGCACCGAATAACAGCTATGCGCTGTATACACTGGACTTCGGCAGTCAGTCTCCGGCAACCATTACCGTAAATGCCGGTGTAAACAGAACCGGCACAGTGAAGGTATATCTGGATGAAAAGGATAAAGATGAGAATTTGATCGGAACCTGTCAGCTGGAAACTGCCGGCGGATGGAATTCCTATAGGGATTATGTAGGAGTAATCACTAAGTCAGGAATTACCGGAAAGCATTTTGTATATCTGGTATTTACTGCGGATGGAGACAGTATCTGTAACTTTGAATATTTTAAGTTTACGGCAGCGTCAGCAGTGAAAACGGATGTGACGGGTGTAAGCATTCCTTCAGATGTATATGTTGGTGATACCTTAAATGCAACGACTAATCCGGCAGGAGCAACCGTAAGCTATAAGTGGACTGTGGATGGTACAGAAGCAGGTACAGGGTCTACCTATACAGTTAAGTATGCTGACCTTGGAAAGAAGATTCAGGTAGAGGTTACCGGACAGGGTAATTACCAAGGTACTGTTACAAGTACACAGACCAATGAAGTAAAAGTAAATTATGTTGGTGCATATGAAAATATTGAGTCTGAGAGCTTCTTGGAAGCAGAGGGAGGCTATCGTAAGGATGCTACTCAGATTTGGATTTCAGGGGAATCCTGGTATACCTATGCTGTAGATTTCGGTACAAGTAATCCTGCATCTGTAGCCTTCAGAGCAGCGACTGCGGGAAATGGTGGTACACTCAGCGTTTACCTTGACAGCAGGAGCAATCTGATTGGAAGCGGTGTGCTTGGAGCAGCTGAGGGTCAAGACTATGCAAACTGGGTAGAATATCAGGGCGCTGTTAACGGAGACGGTATTACAGGGAAACATGTGGTATATCTGAAATTTGAAGGAAACGGACAGTGTAACTTTGATTGGTTTAAATTCACCGCAAAGGCAGCATCTCAGACACCGGTAAGTAGTGTCAGTGTTACTGCAGAAGATGTATATGTTGGTGATACCTTAAGTGCTACCGTTGCTCCTGAGGGTGCAACCGTAAGCTATAAGTGGACTGTGGATGGTACTGAGGCAGGTACGGGTTCTACCTATACTGTTAAGTATGCTGACCTTGGAAAGAAGATTCAGGTAGAGGTTACCGGAATGGGTAATTACACCGGTACTGCTACAAGTACACAGACCAAAGAGGTAAAAGTAAATTATGTAGGTGCATATGAAAATATTGAGTCTGAGAGCTTCTTGGAAGCAGAAGGAGGCTATCGTAAGGATGCTACTCAGATTTGGATTTCAGGGGAATCCTGGTATACCTATGCTGTAGATTTCGGTACAAGTAATCCTGCATCTGTAGCCTTCAGAGCAGCGACTGCGGGAAATGGTGGTACACTCAGCGTTTACCTTGACAGCAGGAGCAATCTGATTGGAAGCGGTGTGCTTGGAGCAGCTGAGGGTCAAGACTATGCAAACTGGGTAGAATATCAGGGCGCTGTTAACGGAGACGGTATTACAGGGAAACATGTGGTATATCTGAAATTTGAAGGAAACGGACAGTGTAACTTTGATTGGTTTAAATTCACAGAATCTGAGACACCTGTAATTACGGTACCTGTGATTGCCACACAGCCTGTGGATGCAATTGTGACAGAAGGTGCGAAAGCTACCTTTACTGTAGAAGCATCCGGAACTGATGTTTCCTATCAGTGGATGATTGACAGAAAGGATGGTAACGGCTGGGTAGCTCTTAGCGGTGCGACTGCTGCATCCTATACAACCGGTGTAACCACCTTGGATTGTAGCGGATTCCAATACAAATGTGTGGTGAGCAACACTGCAGGAAATGTTACAAGTAGTGTAGTAACCCTTACTGTAAATGAAAATCCTCCTGCTTCTGTTACTCCTGCTATCACCTACAAGGTTGTAGTTGAAAAAGCCGGAAACGGAACAGTAACTGCAAGTAAGTCAACTGCAGAAGCAGGTGAAAGCATTACCCTTACAGCGAAGGCTGATAATGGTTATACCTTTAAGACATGGGAGGTTGTAGACGGAACGCTCAATCTCGCAGAGCCCACTGAAGCATCTGTAACATTTACAATGCCTTCGGAAGATGTGACTGTGAAAGCAGTATTTGAGAAAAAATCTTCTTATGTTATTCTGAATGGTGAAAATCAGGAAGTGAAGGAAGATAAGAATGACGAAATCCAGCCGATCAGAGTAGATGGCGAGACGGAAGATTTCCTTGAAGTGCGTTGGAATGGCAGAAAGCTTACTAGGGATGTTGATTATACTGTAAAGAGAGGTTCTACCATTATTACCTTCACGGAAGCATTTTTGGCAAGTATTCCCGTCGGTGAACACAGAATAGAAATTGAGTTTACCAATGGAATTGCTGAGACGTTGCTGACCGTAGCGGATGTTTCCGCATCCGGTTCAACGGAGGGTGGCAATAACGGCGGAAACAACAATACAAATACAAACAACGGCAGCAATACGAATAATTCGAACAATTCAAATAACAGCAATAATGCCGGTGCTGACAATAATACGTCAGAGGTGAAATCACCGAATACCGGAGATGGAAATTTGATATTGCTTTGGGTTGCAGTTGCAGTACTTGGTAGTGTTGGTGCAGTGTTCTTCGGAAGAAAGAAAGATGCTTTTGAAGAGTAAAAATATAAAGTGTCAGGTTGCGGTTTCAAACCGTAACCTGACCTTTTTTGTCGATTGATTTGTATTTCCTCGTAATCGGAATGATACCGTTTTGTTTCAACGAACGAAAATCAACCAACGAAATTCACCGAAAGATATTGAAGGATATTTTTTCTTGTATTGACTTTTTAGCAAACAGGTATTATACTTGACAAAGAATAAGATGTTTAATGTAGTAAGAGTGGACGCGTGCCACTCTTTCTTCTTTGTTTAGAGGTAATCGGAGAAGAATTATGAGAAAGAGCGTAGACTCACCGGATAAGGAGGATATGGATGTCTAAGAGGGAAATTTATGAAGAACAGACGGAGAAACTGCTGATGCCCATTGCGGAAACGTATGGTGTGGAAATCTATGATATAGAGTATGTGAAGGAGGGCAGAGATTTTTATCTGCGTGCTTACATTGATAAGCCGGGAGGTGTCGATATTATAGATTGTGAAAATGTGAGTCGTGCCTTGTCAGATGCATTGGATGTGGAAGATTTCGTGGAGGAGGCTTATATTTTGGAGGTGAGCAGCCCGGGGCTTGGCAGGGCATTGAAGAAGGAGAAGCATCTGCAGAAGAGTCTGGGAGAGGAAGTTGAAGTGAGACTGTTTAAGCCCATTGACGAATGCAAGGAATTCGTGGGGATATTGGAAAGCTTTGATGCAGAGCAGCTTTCAATCATGGATGATGGAGTCAAGAGAACATTTGCCAGAAAGGACATTGCACTGGTCAGTCTGACAATAAATTTTTAAGTATAGGAATGAAGATATAAGCGAAAAGCTGGAATGGAGGAAATGATGAATAAGGAATTAATGGAAGCACTGGATATTTTGGAGAAGGAGAAGGAAATCAGCAAAGAGACATTATTTGAAGCAATTGAGAACTCTTTAATGACTGCCTGCAAGAATCACTTTGGCAAGGCTGATAATGTTAAGGTTGAAATCAACCGCGAGACCTGCGATTTTCTGGTATATGCTGAGAAAGAGGTTGTGGAGACAGCGGATGATGTGGAAGATAACTGCCTTCAGATTGCTCTGGAGGATGCAAGAGAGCTTTCTAAGAAGGTGAACGTTGGGGATGTATTAAATGTTGAGATTAAGTCCAAGGAGTTTGGACGTATCGCAACTCAGAATGCAAAGAATGTGATTCTTCAGAAAATCCGCGAGGAAGAGAGAAGCGTTATCTATAATCAGTATTATGAAAAAGAAAAAGATGTTGTTACAGGTGTGGTTCAGCGTTATCTTGGAAAAAATATCAGCATTAACTTAGGAAAAGCGGACGCAATGTTAAACGAGAGTGAACAGGTCAAGGGGGAGGTATTCAGACCGACGGAGAGAATTAAGGTGTATATTCTCGAGGTAAAGAGCACTCCTAAGGGACCCCGTATCAGTGTGAGCCGTACTCATCCGGAGCTGGTGAAGAGATTATTCGAGGCTGAAGTAACTGAGATTAAGGATGGAACGGTGGAAATCATGAGTATTGCCCGTGAGGCGGGAAGCCGTACCAAGATTGCAGTGTGGAGTAACAATCCGAATGTGGATGCGGTAGGTGCCTGCGTAGGTATGAATGGTGCCAGAGTAAATGCGATCGTGGAAGAACTCCGGGGGGAGAAAATTGATATTGTTCCCTGGGACGAGAACCCCGGTAATCTGATTCAGAATGCGTTGGCTCCCGCCAAGGTGGTTGCGGTGTTTGCCGATCCGGATGAGAAGACTGCGAAGGTGGTAGTTCCCGACTATCAGCTTTCCTTAGCAATCGGCAAGGAAGGTCAGAACGCAAGACTGGCAGCAAGGCTGACTGGCTACAAGATTGATATTAAGTCAGAGACTCAGGCGAAGGATGCTCCCGGCTTCCGCTACGAAGATTATATAGATGATGAGTATGAGGATGAGGAGTACGAAGAGGATTACAATTACAGTGAGGAGTAATTTCTGATGGTAAAGAAAGTTCCTTTAAGACAGTGTGTTGGTTGCGGTGAGATGAAGGGAAAGAAGGATATGATGAGAGTTCTTCGAACTGCGGAGGGTGACATCTGTCTCGATATAACAGGCAAAAAGAATGGAAGAGGCGCATATGTATGTAAGAGCGGAGAATGTCTGAAAAAGGCACGCAGGAATAAGGGCTTGGAGCGCTCTTTCAAAATGAATATTCCAAATGAGGTGTATGATAGTTTGGAGAAGGAGTTTGAGAATCTTGAAGCAGAATAAAGTGTTATCGCTGCTGGGACTGGCAATGAGAGGCCGCAATCTGGTAAGCGGTGAGTTTCAGACAGTAGAGTCGGTGAAAACAGGTTCCGCCATGTTGGTAATCGTCGCAGAGGATGCGTCAGAGAACACCAAAAAGCTATTTAGAGATAAATGCTCTTTTTATGAAGTCCCGATTTACGAGTTCGGGACAAAGGAGATTTTGGGAAGAGCAATCGGAAAAGACATTCGATCCTCTATGGCAGTATGTGATGCGGGATTGGCTGATGCGGTTATCAAACAACTGGAAATGAAATAGCATGCCGGAAACGGTAGAAATGGAGGAAAGCATGGCGAAAATAAAAGTACATGAACTCGCAAAGGAATTAGGAATGCAAAGTAAGGATATATTAACCTTTTTACAGGAAAAGGGAATAGATGCAAAGGTAGCGCAGAGCTCTGTGGAAGAGGATGCGGCACAGCTGGTTCGCAAGGAATTTGGCGGCGCAGCAGGTACTGTGTCCAAAGAAGCGGGAGCCGAGAAGGATGCGGAAAAAGCGGAGAGCGTTAAGGTATCATCTGCATCGGAGGAGGATGGAAGGAATGCTGAGGAAGCTTCCGGAGAGGATGCACCGAAGAAGAAAAAGAAGATTATCTTCGTAAGCAATCCCCAAAACTCTAAGATGCCCGGACAGCGGCCGGCGCAAGGAGGAAATCAGGGACGTCCAAACGGTCAGAAGCAGCAGAAGCCTCAGCAGAGTAATTATCAGAATAACTATAAATCGAAGGTGCAGGTGCAGACACCGGTACGTCCCATTAAGCCGTTGACCCCTCCCTCCCCTACGCCCAGTGTACAGATGGTACCCGGCAACAGAAATATAAGCCAGCAGCCCAAGGCTCGTCCTGAGCAGGAGACTGAGACAAAGGAAACAGAACAGCAGCAGACAAGGATACAGCCTCAGCAGAGCAAACCGCAGACAGGAAACGAGTATGCGGAGAAAGCTGTTCGTGAGAATCGTAATCCTGAGAATCGTAATCCTGAGAATCGTAATTCTGAGAATCGTAATTCTGAGAATCGTAATC
>CAYOHU010000036.1:0-10611 GCA_964403845.1 uncultured Acetatifactor sp. | reverse complement strand
ATCCTTTACAGGTTCATTTCCCTTTTGGTCTTTATAAAAGTTAATATTGTACATTGCGTTGTTTCCTTTCTACATACAATATAACTTAAATGCATACTTTTGTCAATACAAAAAACAACCCAGAGCAAATCATCCTGGGTTGTAATAAATCGTATTGAGTTGTTCTGAGACGTATTTGTACGTGTTATAACATTCTTAGATAAGGAAAGGGGATACTAAAGATGCCAATAACTTCTCAGTATAATGGATCAAGAAATGAATAAATTCCTTAAGAAAAATGGTTTTATAGTAATTAGTCAAAATGAATCCCATGTATAAATAAAAAAACCTAAGACTGGGAAAACCGTTATTGTTCCTTATCACTCCAAAAACCTTAAATAGGGAATGGAGTTGCATCCTTTCCAACCTGATTATCGAACGGATTTCTTTCGCTATATTTCTCTCCACTGCTCTGTAGACAGCACAGCCTTGCAGATCTGCTGTCTGTATAACGCAATATCTACTTCACATTCTCTTCTGTAATACTTCTTTTTTCTAAAACAAATTGAATATTTGCCGTTGAATAAGTATTCAGCTTATCCTCTCTATCCATGATATATCGTCGTTTCTCATTATCTATCCATTCCAATGTAGCATTATACTCTTTCCCTCCATCGATATCCTGATATAACGCATATTCATTAAATATCACCAGAATATCTTCATAACTATATCCGCTTTCTGTAGATAACAGTTCAAAAAAAGCATTTTGAATTATTGAATAATTCGCCATAAATTCTTCATAATAAGCATAATTTTCCAACTTGTTATAGCTGATATGACTATTGATATCGTTTTCAAAGACGGTAATCAAAAAGAACAAATCTTCAAAAGAAACCTCATTCCCAATTGCCTTAGTTTTCTTCCTTAACTGTTTCAAGACTAATACTTGTTGAAGGAATATGAGCATCCCCATAGGTAGAATTGTTACAGGCGTTAAAAAAAATCACCATCAAAACAAACACGACACAATATCTACACTTCAAACCAAGTTTTTCTCGCTTAGCTCTATTAATCTTCATTCTTAAATCTTTCACTGATAATCTCCTTATAATTGCAGACATCCAGTTTCTTTTCCACTGCGATTGCTCTATACGCGTTCTTCTATAAGCAAGAGTAATAAGGCTTCATCTTTTGTATTTGCTACTATTTAGTGGCTTTTTCAATTATAAAATACTACCAAATAGTAACATTGGCAATATTAGGAGGTGATTATGTTTGTTCTTTCTTTTCTTTCTGCCAGCTCTCACCAAAAGGCTGCCTATTCCCAAGGCTGCCGCACTCACTACACTTACTACCATCCCCGCATATTTTCCTTCCGGAATATATTCCATGGAGATTGCATATTCTCCCGGCTCAAGATCCAAGGCAATGAGTGCACCGCCAAAGCGTTCGGCCTGCCTCTCCGCACCATTGACAGTAATATGCCAGCCATCCTCATACGGAATAGACAGAATCAGTCTGCCCGCCTCCTCCATGATAATCTCACCGCTTACATGAGTGCTGTCGTAGGTCACATTCTCCAAATGCTGTTCCGACAATACCGCCAACGCCTGTCGCAGTACCGTTTCATTCATCCGATATATACTAACGGAAATCTTCTGTGTCGTATCATTCTCGTCGGCATTTGTCAGGGTCATACGCTCCCCCGCTTCCAAATACCCCAGATAGAGGATTGCACCCTTTTTTAGATCAGGAAATTCATGCGTCTCTAAAGAGCCTCCCAGCGCTTCTATTCTCTTTGTTCCGGAAGCGGTCAATAACCCATAATAAATTCCGCCCTCACCGGCAGTAAATACCACATCCTCCTCTGTATTTTCAGACGAAACCTTTGAAAATAATTTTCCACGCACCCCCAGTGCTTCTATCATTGCATTCTGTAATAGAAGTCCGCTGTTTTCATATCCCTCCGGCAAATCATAATCCTTAGGCGCCACGTATCCAAAGGGAAGGGTCGCATTGTTTTCATAAAGGTAAACCTCCCCGCTCTGCTCCATCAGCCTGTAAACGGAGGTAGCGTACCTGTCATGCTCTCCGAACAGATATTTCACATTCAGAAGTGCAGAGGTAAATGCCGTAGCTCCGTCAAAGCCATAATATACCTTACTATGTCGCATTCCCAATCTGGTATAGAAATCCATTACACGGGAATTTAATGTAGACGAAAAAACCGATGCAGTGGGCATACCTGCCAGAGTACCGTCATTCTTCGTCTTGCGGGTAAATTTCTCCACCCGATAAAAGGGCTCTTCCGGTTCGTCTGTTGCTCCGTCCTCTGCCATCTGTCTCTCTCTGTCTGCCGTCCATTGATACAATGCCTTATAATCCTTCTGAGGCTCCAGATAAGCCGAACGGCTCGTAGTGCCCACACTGGTATTAATGGTGTTTGCAGTAAGCTCTATCACCACAGCGGCCAAAGTTACCAAGCCTAAGATCCGCTTCCACACCATACCCTCTCTTGTGCGATACAAATACAGAATTACTGCATAGACCGTTACAAACAGCAGCGTCAGCATCTCTACACCCACAAAGAAATCTTCATGCTCCACAAACTTCTCACAAAAGAGCAGGAATACCACTGCTGCCAGATAACCATAGAGAATCTGTTTCTGTTCCAGCTCGTGTATCCTCCGATATGCCTCAAAGCACATCACCAACAGCAGAAAAATATAGAGAAAGGACTGGCGCGCCGGCAGGGAATCCGGATAATTTAACCCATGCCACACGAAGTCCAGCATATTGGTGGAGAAGCCAAGCAGCAGCACTCCCGCTAAAGCCAGATTCACAAATTTCTTACGAATGGAAATCTTCTGATTCAGGACATACAGCGGCAAAAGCAAGAAAACCGCAACACCACAATAAATATTCGGCCAATGCTCCAACCCCCGTTCCGTGGTAACACACATACAATGCCTTGCCAGCATGTCCAGTACGGAAAAATATGATTTCAGCTGATCCGGGAAATCGGGATTTCCAAAATCCGTCTCCAGGATGGCGCAAACCTCCGGTATCAGCAGCACTGCCGACAGTCCTCCTGCCAGCAGGGAATACAGCACGAAATTTCCCACTACACGCAGACTTCGTTTCTCCGTTATCAGCAATCCCCCAAAGTACAGCACCAAAAAGATACAGATCATAATTGAGATATAATAATTGGTCAGAATGCAAAGAGCCAGGGTGATACAATACAGACCACACCTTCCCTCCTTCACCAGTCTTTCCAGACCTATCAGAATCAGCGGCAGTAAAGCCACGCAGTCCAGCCACATAATATTCCAGTTATATGCAGCCATGAACCCCGACAGAGCATAAAAGCAGGCGAAGAAAAGCATATTCCCATCCTTACACTGAAAATGCTTTTTCAGATACAAAAAGAAGGTTAGCCCGCACAGACCTATCTTCAGCACCACCAGATAGCTCATAAACTCCATCAGATAAGCCTCCGGTATCAGAAAAGCCAGCCAGTGCAAAGGACTTGCCAGATAGTACACATACAAAGCCAAAAAATTTGAACCTATCCCCACATTATAAGAATACGCCAATCCTTCTCCGGCCTTCACCTTACTTAAAAATTCCGTAAAGAAGGGCATATACTGGTGGTACATATCAGAAAACAGAAAGCTTCTGTCACCAAAAGGGTATATCCCTCTTACAATAAATATGGATAACATAATCACAACCGGCAACGCAAAGGACAGAAGCATGGCAATTTGATAACCTGTGTCTTCTTTATTCCAACCATATTTTTGTGAACCCCTTTTCATGTATACTCCATCCTTCTCCTCTTCATTTTATTCACAGCAGCAAACGCTATCCTATCTATAACGAGTTCTGCCCTCATTTGTTCCCTAATCCCCGTAATCAAACAAGAGATAATACTGCATACTCCGGTATGCGTTCAACGCCTCTTCGCACTCCTCCGCAGTCCGACTGTTTCCTTCCTTATCACACACCTGCATTGCACTGATGACAGGATATTCCTGACGCAGCTCCTTCATGCTATTCTGATAAGCCGGCAGGGGCAGACCGCATTTTTCTAACACATCGGACATCAGATAATTAGGGCTTGTCTCCTGCCCGTTCTCCTCCCGGATATCAAAATTACTCCAGATTACGTAGGGTACCTTATATCTCTGTAAACCATTCTTCTCTGCAAAGTCATCCGGATTAATTCCGTTATTTCTAAGAATGGGGTTACTAACATAGGCAGATGGCTGATGATCCCCAAAAAATACAACCATCGTCTCCTCATCAGCTTTCTCAAAATAATGAATCAGCTTCTCCAAAGACTTGTCCGTCCTCCTCAGAAGAGACAGATAAACAGGCAGTGATTTGGCAGTGACTCCCTCCACATCAATATCAGGACTGAAATTGTCAAATTCCTCCTCATAGCCACCGTGATTCTGCATCGTCACGTTAAACAAAAAGAAGGGTTCACCCTCTTTTTTTTCTTCATACAATTCGATAATTCGATCAAAGCAAGCCTCGTCCGAAACATATTTGCGCAGCTTATCAGCCCCTTTAAAATCATTTAAGGACAGAAATCTGTCAAAGCCAAGCAAAGGATATACCCTGCTTCTGTCCCAGCCTTTCGCACCATAGGGATGCATTGCTATCGTTTCATAGCCCAGCTTCTTTAAATGTGAAGCCATGGAGGGCATCTCATTCCGCACATACTGCTGATACGCCACGCTCCCCTGCGGAAGGAAAGCCATGGTACAGCCGGTCAGAAATTCAAACTCTGTATTTGCGGTATTCCCACCCAGCACGGACACATTCAGAGTTCCGGTAACCGTGTTTTCTGCACCTGACTGCAAACTATGTATGAAGGGCATATAATCCTTATCGACAGTAAAATCCCCCAATACAGCAAGCTCCGAGAATGCCTCGTCCATGATTACAATAATATTCGGTCTGTCCACACCTTCCGGATTCTCCATGACCTCAGCCAAACCTTCTGAGGCCTCCTCGCTTTGCAGGAGCAGCTGCTCCACCGCTTTCTCGGAATAATCCTTCGGCTTCTTTACATCCATGTACTCCATCGTCATCAGGAACGCCACGATATTACCATCCCGTTTATTGATCACCGTGGGAGTAAAGAGCTTATCGTACAGTCCAAACCTTGCCACAAAGACATCGTTTTGCACCATCTTGGCATACCCACACATAAGCACTAACGGCAACACGATCAGCAAAAGACGCTTTCCCTTTCTGGCAGATGTCTTCATCCGGAATCGGCTTTCCCCAAAAAGTAATGCCAAAAAAGCCAGAAGAATCAAAACCGTTTTCTTCTCCGGGCTGTAATCGTAATTATCCGCCACACTGACTGCTGTCCTTACGGACAAAATATCCCACGGCCTAATCGGTGCTGAACGGAAGCTCTGCACATAGTAATTGGCCAATCCAAAGATCATAAAAAAAGCACTCGGTATCATCAACGCCAGGCGCACATATTTAAGTATTCCCAGCAGGAACAGACTAAGCAGCTGATAAAATACAATATTCAATATCTGGGTTTTTATGTTCATTGCCGTGAACGGATTGTGGGTATATAGATCAAACAGATAAAATGTAATTGCCGGACAAACCAGCAGTGCAATATAAGATGCTATGTTTTTCTTTATCGTATTCATAAAATATGCCTTTTTCTCCTGCCCATTTTATCTAATATTATCGTAACTATTCCGCACCCCATTCGCAAAAACGTGCTTTCAGCACTTTCCTTTTGCTCATGTGGTTACTTCGCCACATAAATCTGTAAATACACTTCTGCTCATGCAAGCATGGCAGCCGCATATTCACAGATTTGCGTGGCTCTGAATAGTTACATATTATCGTATTTGTGAGAGAATAACAATTCTCGATTTGCACACATTTTTCGGAAATCCACACATAACTATAGCATATATTACCTAAGACACTTTTTAAGGAGGAAATGCTACTATGATAAAAATCGCCATCTTAGGACGAAAAAAAGATACAGGAAACTACGCAGGATATCCTTCCACTATGTCCGCTGCACCGCCTGTCACCTTAAATCCGGGGGATTTCCAAAAAACTACTTTGTCGGGAGCTCCTCTTTGGTCTCTTTTGTCCTCCCGGATTTCCGTCTCACATTGTTCTCTCCCTTCTGATATCCTATCCTAACCTCTTCCTTCATGTGAAGCTTCATAATGGCAAAAAGAGATTTCATGGTTTCGCGCAGCATTTTGGCTGTCTGCTCATCAACCTCCTTAAGGGCAGACACCATCCCATTGACGCTCTTCTTCCAGTCTGCCGTAAGCTGTATCAGATTCTCTGCCTGAGATGCTGACATCACATGATATAATGTATCTGCAAATACTCTCAGCTGCTGTTCGTTTAAAGATAAAATCCATTCATTAAGGACACTGTTCTTCGCCTTTCTCCACTCATAAATGCCATTTACCTCCACAAACCCTCCATCCTTCACCAACCACGTATATGGGTTATGCTGGAAGAAGCCAAAGGTTTTGCTTTCTACCACTCTGTAGTGAAGAGTGCTTTCAAATATCATACCTATCATGGAGGAGTGCGGCAGAATCTTCACTACCCTGTCCGCAATATCTTCATACCGGCATCCGGAAAGTACCTCCGGTCGAAATCCCGGTCCGTCCATACTATAAATTTTGATAATTCTTTCCTGTATCTCAGGAGCACAATTCATGGCGGCGTACACAGCCAGATTGCCTCCCTTTGAATGTCCTCCCACATAAAATGCCTTATGCAGTTTTCCGGTTACCATATTTAGATACTTTACACTATACGCCTGTCCCGGAATCGGAGAAAGAAATGCCATATTAAAATCTTCCTTCCATCCCACAATTGTCTCATCAGTTCCACGGAATGCCACATACAGGGTTCCGTCATCCAACAAGAAGGTAACTGCTGCAAATTGCGTTTCCCACTCCTTCTCTATAATATTGATATAACAATTCAGGCGCAGATTGTGGAAACGTCTGCTCTCCAGCATTGCCTCAAACAGTGCTCTGTTATTTTTCTCATATCTTTCATCTGCATATAATTTTTCATAATTTTTATTCAGTGCAATCTCCTCCAACGAAACAGAGCGACCATTTTCTCTGACATCCGGCACCAAACCGTCAAATTTCAGATAACTAAACTGGCATAAAATCAGACTGTCCACATCATTCATAGGTACCTCTGCAAAGGAGTGTCTTCCGTATTTTTTCACATAATCAATAATGGTATCTGCCATTCAGTCCTCACCTTCTCATATTACAAATACTATTAAACGATATACTTTCTTATAGTCTACTGTACTACATATTTCCGTTTTCGAAAATTAAATTCAAAATTCTTTATAGAAATTTAAGGCGTCATTCATAATTTCACCCTTTCCCGGATTCAAGGGATGAGGTGATTCAAGGGATAAGAGAAAGGAGTCCGAAAAATACTTTCCCGGACTCCTTTCTTCCATCCTGTTCCAATGCTTGGTATAACAATCAGCTACTCCTCGGTATCAGGACATACCACTCTGTCTTCAAGATTAATGTATGCTCTTTCCTGCATAACACTCTTATATGCAGGACGAATAATCTTATCCATATTGATCAATTCTTCAATTCTGTGTGCACTCCAGCCTACGATTCTTGCGATGGCAAAAATGGGAGTATACAGCTCTAACGGGATCTCCAGCATACTGTATACAAAGCCGCTGTAGAAATCCACATTTGCACTAACACCCTTGTAAATCGTGGATTTTTGTGAAATTATTTCCGGTGCCAGTCGCTCTATCATGGAATACAATGCGAAATCTTTTTCCCTCCCCTTGGCAACCGCAAGCTTTTCCACAAAGCCCTTGAAAACCTGCGCTCTGGGATCAGACAGGGAATAGACTGCATGCCCCATACCATAAATCAATCCCTTTTTATCAAATGCTTCTTTGTTAAGAATCTTCTGCAGGTACGCTCTTACTGCAGCTTCATCCTCCCAATCAGATACATTGGCTTCAATATCACGCATCATCTCAACCACCTTGATATTTGCTCCGCCATGCTTAGGTCCTTTCAGAGAAGAAAGCGCTGCCGCAACTACCGAGTAAGTATCAGAGCCCGAGGAAGACACCACTCTGGTGGTAAATGTAGAATTATTACCGCCACCGTGCTCCATATGTAATACCAGTGCAATATCAAGCACTCTGGCTTCCAGCTCAGTATACTGCTTATCCGGTCTTAGCATCATCAAAATATTCTCAGCTGTAGAAAGCTTGCTCTGGGGACGATGAATATACATGCTCTCATCATTGGTATAGTGATTGTATGCATGATAGCCATACACTGCAAGCATGGGGAATACACTGATCAGCCCGATACACTGACGAAGCACATTCTCTATAGAAGTATCACAGCAATCCTTATCATACGAAGCCAGTGTCAATACACTTCTGGTCAGGGAATTCATAATATCACTACTGGGAGCTTTCATGACAACGTCTCTGGTGAAATTCGTAGGCAGGGTTCTGTTTGCAGAAATAATCCCCTGGAATTCCTCCAGCTGCTCCTCTGTCGGCAGCTCACCGAATAACAGCAGATACGCAACCTCTTCAAAGCCAAATCTTTTATTTCGGAATCCATTCACCAATTCAATACAGTCATACCCACGATACCACAATTTTCCGTCACACGGGATTTTCTGTCCATTTTCCATTTGAAAGGATTCAATTCTTGAAATGTTGGTCAGACCTGCTACAACACCATTTCCGTTCCTGTCACGCAGCCCTCTCTGCACACCGTATTCACTGAAAAGCTGCACATCAATCTTATCAGCCTCTCTGCAGAGCCTTGCATAATCTGTTAAATAACTATCGTTCTTCCTCACCCTTCAACCTCCTTTACTACTAACTAATCATATTATTTTTTCCCCCTCATTGTCAATGAATAAAATTAACTTATTCACACTTTATTACTTTCGCAGCCTCATTCATAGCTGCTGCCTCAGCAACCGTTATCACATACCTTAATTGTGTCAAATGTCATAGCCTGTCACCGCATGCTCCTTAAGAAACTCCTTCCACAGTTCGACATATTTCGCCTTCAGATGAACTCCGTCGAAGGTATAAGAGGGCACCATGCCACCCGTCTCGTCGCAGATCAGCGGATTGACATCCAGATAGAATATCCTCTGATTGTCAGCCAGCTTTTCCAGCTCCGCATTTCTGGCTTCAATTCCTTCATTGTTGATATAATCCCCCTGATTGGAACGCTCGGTTGTCACCTTCATAATACCCTGAATATAGATAACCGCGTCCGGTTGAAGCTCCTGCAGATGCTGCACCACCTCTTCGTACTTCTCTGTAAAGGTCTCTACCGTTCCCGTTCCCATCTCATTGATACCGACCATCAGATAAATCTTTGCAAAGGTATTTTGCTGTAAAGCGTCCTCAACGGAAATCTTCTTTTTCTGCCCCGGCACAGTAACAATTTCTGCCGAAAAAAGCTTGTAGACTGTCAGTCCGGTGGACGCGTAGAAGGTTGCAGTCTCCTCCAGTCCGCCGTACTCATACATGCCAACAGTCCGCGAATCCCCGATAAACACGGCATCCGCGAAGTAATCATCCTCCACCGTAATATATGCAGGCTCTCCTCCTTGCTGCGGGGTATCACCAAGGGACTCTCCCTCACCTGACACACCTTCTTCTCCCAAGGGTGCTCCCACTCCCGCAGAAGATGACTCTGCATCCGCTATCCCTTCTTCGCCCGAGGGTGCTCCCATTCCCTCTGAAGATAACTCTGCATCCGCCACCTCCTCTTCGCCCGAGGATGCTTCCATTCCCTCTGAAGACATCTCCGTACCGGGCACAGCCTCTGCCTTTTCACTATTTCCGTCATCCCCACGATTCCGGGCTTTTAAGAAATCCTCCGCTATAGCTTCTATTCGAGTTTTTATCTTTTCATAAGGAGCGGCATAAATCTGCCAGTGATCCGCAAAGGTCAGATAAAGTCCCCCCGTCATTATCAACAGAATCAGATATATCCTTTTTTTAATCCATTTCACTTTTCAAACCTCGCCTAAAATCATAATACATCTGCCCATCCTATTCCTGATGATGTCTGCTGCCTAAAACCTGAAATACAGGAAAGGATTATCTCCTTCACGCTGCAATCTCCACACGCAAACCCAGAAAATGACTGCAAGAAGCAGGCACACAAACGCGTTATCCTTCCATTTCCCATATATTTTTCTCAGCACAGGAGTACACGCAAAGGCTCCAAATGCCATAAGCCAGCCATAATTTGTCAGTGCCTTCAGCCAGTCACCTACACTGACACGAATCCCCTCATTCAAACAGAACATCCGTCCCAGATAAATCTGCAGCTGAGAGACATCCGTCACGGCAAAGCACACCCATGTCACCGGAATGACAATCCAAAGGTACAGATGCGGCAGCCAACGAAGAAAGCTCTTCTGAAACAATTTGTCAGCTCCCAGAATAGTCAACAGTCTTTCCGTGACAATCAAAAACCAGAGCAGCATTCCCCAAATCAGGAAATTGACCGTGCTGCCATGCCAGACTGCCGTCAATACCCATAC
>CAYOHU010000035.1:0-10819 GCA_964403845.1 uncultured Acetatifactor sp. | reverse complement strand
ATGATGATGTCTGGATGCTGACGAATGGCAACATTATGTTTACCAGAATGTATTGGGCTGCAGAGGTAACACCTCAAAAGAAGGAAGTATGGCGTATGGAAGCACCTAAAGGCACAGAAATCCACACGATGCAGCCAATTGGTTTGGACCGCGTTCTTTTGGTAATAAATGAGCCCCTGTGCCCCAGACTAATGATTATCAATAAAAAGACCAACGAGATTGAGGTAAATCGCGAAATTCCTTACGGTGAACCTAACGGCACACATGGACAAAACAGACGTTTCCGCCTGACTGCCCAGAATACTTATCTTATGCCATATTTAAGTCAGGGCAAGGTAGTAGAATATGACCGCAATTTTAATGAGCTGTGGTCATATAATGTAGATAAGCCTTGGGCAGCAATTCGCCTTAAAAACGGAAATACACTGATTTCGGATGAGGGAAGCGAGCTGGTTCGTGAAGTGCGCCCGGATAAAAGCACAGCATGGGAATTTGCAGTATCAGAGCTTCCTGAGCAGTATCGCCTTGCCGGAACGCAGAGCTGTGTGCGTCTGGATAACGGAAATACTATTTTATGCGCGCGCGGAGAAGGCGGAAGAACTCCACAGCTGGTGGAAATCACACCGGATAAACAGGTGGCATGGGTTGTAAAGGATTGGAAAAATTTAGGTCCTGCAACTGCTGTTCAGATTCTTCGCGATGGCGGCGTGCCGGAAAATCCGGGTGAATGCCAACGCTAAAGCATAATGCTCTCTCTTCGTAAAAACAAATCGTGGGATACTTTGTATTCCCTGTCAGTCAGCTTATGACAGGTTTCCAAAGTAATCCCACGCGAAGAGACATTGATTACAGTTTTTTTGTATCCGCCATAGTTTTTTTGTACTCTGAGCGGAAAATAATTGTATTAATCCACCATGATCCAACGAAGATTCTCCGGGCAGACCACCAATTCCGTTCTGCTCAGATTTTCGTCCAACACATCCATTGTATTAGTCGTCAAAACCTTACTGGGCATAATAGCGGTTGCTTCTTCCTCAGAGATGCCGAAGAAATCCTTCATATTCTTATAATGATAACCCTGCAGTCCGACACGGAACAGCCTGTCATCATCAATGGGGGTGCCCTCATAAGTAAGCTCCTTAATCCGATTTCCTTCTCGGGATACTACCACTCTGACGCCATCGGAAAACTGATAGAATTCCCTATGATCATCCTCCATTGCCCCCGGTCTGAAGATATACTCAATCATTCTCTTGAGTTGTGCCCCGTTTACGGTAATTCTGAAAATCTCATCATGAAAGGGATACATCTGAATCAGATCCCGGAGTGTCACAATAGGTCCCAATTTTGGCACACGCAGGCTTCCCGATGCTAACAGCATAACATCCAGTCCAAGATTATTACGAAACAGATCTGCAAAAAGCCGCCCCATCTGTGTTTCCTGATTACGTGCCGGATGTGTATAGGTATCAGCAAAGCGCGTGATATAGCGCCCGTACTTTTCTGTAGTGACCGCATCATACCTTTGAACAATTTCCTCCAATGCCGTATCCCGTGGGCAATGACTGTCATCTATGGGTATCAGCTGCCAGGTGTAGCTGTCGATGGAATTGGTATCCGTATCCACCATAATATCAAAGCGTCCAACCTGATCAGTGCCTGTAACTGCCTGCACAATGGGAATTCCCGCCACCACACAAGGCTCCTCCAGCAGTGTGTGACTGTGACCGCCAATGATAATGTCAACACCCCAGCGCGGATCAAGCAATGCAGCCAGCTTCTTATCTTCCTCAAATCCGATATGTGTCAATAACACGGTGAAATCAATATCCTCTGTCTGATGGGCATTACATATTTTCCCAACCTCAGCCGCTGCTTCATGAACATCTACAAAGGAGCCAATCAGCCGCTCCTGACGTGCCTGAGCCAGCACTTCTTCCGTGAGAATACCTATGAACATAATCTTCATGCCATCCACTTCCAAAATGATATGACTCTTAAACAATCTGATTTGATTTGTGGTCAGATACAGATTTGCGTTAATAATCGGAAAGCGGGCACATTTTTCCAAAAATAACAGATGACCGATGCCATAATCCACTTCATGATTGCCCAACGTAGCAACATCCGGACCCAGCATATTTATTATTTCAATCGTGGACAGTCCCTTGAATTCGCTATCAATGACAGAGCCTCTAAACATATCACCTGAAATGGTATAGAGGACATTTTTTTCCTCTTTGCGTACCTTCTGTATATAGCCGGACAGCATTGAAACACCGCCGATAAGCTTACCGCTTTCCTCCTCAGCCTGAAAATCACCATGCATATCATTGGAATGCAAAATGGTTAATTTCTTTAGATTCTTCATGTTATCATCCTTTCATGGAATATTCTTCGCCTCCATCCGGAGCTTCCTCTCTCTGTTCGGCATTACTCTCTGCAGAATCGTCATCCTCCTGCGTTAGTTCATCGGCATACGGATTCTCCATACCATCCTTATCCATAATCCTATTTGTGACAAAATGACGATACAGCATAGCTCCTCCCAATACCAGCACAAGGGCAATCAACACTGCAATGATTAAACGTTTCATTATTATATGTCTCCCTCTATTATATATCTCCCCCTGAAATGAAATCCCTCGTATTCATTGACAAGTTAGAATGATCCAGCACCACATAGTAGGATTTCTCCCCAAAGCCATAAGTGAGGTGTGAACCGTTATTCTCGGGAAAATCCAATTGGATTATAATGGATTGTCCTGCCATCAAGGTTCCAAAATCCGCAATAGTGTTCTCCCCATCACTCAGCCAGACCGGAGTATTATTCCGAACACAGGTAAGCAGCACTTTTCTGGCGTTAGGACCGTCATTCACCGAATAGACCGGTATCTCCCTAGTATGTTGATATATATTCATATCCAAATACTCATCACCATAAATCCAAAATACCAGATTTTTCGGAGCCTCGAAGGTTTGGTCTTCTATCTTTCTCAGTCTGATAAGGTCTCCCGCATCCCAAAGATACAGCTCCGGCTCCCCATCTACGTTACGGACTGCGCCTGCATAACAATCCCCAATAAAATACGAGCCACTAGTCAGAAGAGTGCCGCCTTCGCCCATCTCCCAGTAGCTTCCGAACCCATTGTAGGTACTGCCATCATCAAAGGTCTCGGACAAGTAATATCCGTATTCATTAAAACAAATGGTGAAATCGTTTAACCACGCTTCCCCGCCGTCATAAGAGATAAACTCTTCCATTGCAAAGCCGCAACCATCCAAATCCTCTCTCGACACACTGTCAGAGGCTTCCGGAAGAATACGTCTGTAGGTTTGATAGCTGACACCCGGCTTTCCTCCCTCTTCATAGGAAAAACAGCGCTGTTGAAGCAGCGTGTTCTGATCCAAAAGCGTCACATAGGTTTCCATTTCCAAGGGATATCCGTATTCACTTCTCTCAGCTTCCTCACCAATCCGAACACTCCAATTATTTGTAGCATAATCACAGGCAATGGGGTCATCCAGAATCTCCGTTTCATACTCATAATATCTGCCGCCCGCAACAAAGCCTGAGTAATCGCCTGACTCTGAGCTGACCCGTAATATCTGCTCATCGCCTTCCCCTTCTATGCGGAAAATTAAACTGTTAAAATCATCGGCCAATGAGGCTTTTTCATAACCATTCGGTTCCGCACCGACCTGCAGCCATACCCCCTGCAGGTCAGCCGGCGAGCACAAGACAATATCCTCCGGCTGTTCTCCACTGTCGGTCTCTGACCACTCTGTGCCAACAGCCTCTGACTGCTCCACTCCGATATCCTCCGCTGACTCGGCGCCTGCCTCCCCGGTGCGCAAAACAACGTCACCGGAGGATACCTCGTTTTCACATGCACTCAAAGACAATGCCATCATTAGCACTACCATTAATCCAGTTAATTGTTTCATAGCACCCTCTTGCTTCATTATGCCCAAGGATCAGCTGCTTTCGGTGTACGTACACCCGTCAACAGATACTGCTCCCACAGAAACCACTTACCGTCACTGCCACGCTGCCTCAGTTTAATCGGGCGAGGAGCATCAGCCCCTCCACAGGGAATAAACAGCTTCATGTAGCCTGCTTCGTCGTCAGAGGTATGGTTACTCTCCACCACAATGGTATAGGGTTCAGAGGGTGTATAATAATTATCCGGTGTGGACCCTGCAAAGTAAGTAAAGGGAAGATAGGTTTTGCCGTCACGAAAACGATCATTGAGGAAGGATATTTCCTGACCGTTGAGCGGTCTGGGTCCTCTTAACCAATTAAGCATTTCCGTCCCTATATTCTTATCTGCAGCATAAGCACAAAGCGCCAGAACCGTCAATGCTGCTGTCTTATAGGGAGTATCCAGACTTGCCTCCGGCAACGCCTGCAGCTGTGCAAGGCTTTCCGGCAATGCTGTAAAGGTAAAGGTCTCCCGCTTGCTGCCAACCGATTGGACAGCAGACTGTACAGCAGAGCCTACTGCCTGTTCTGCCGTACTTTTCAATTTATCAAAGATACTCATAGCATTTTCCTCCATATAATAGGTAGTTTCAGTGTTTTCCTTATCGCTTAGAATTTTCCGCCGCCACCGCCGTGAGTTCTACCGGAAGAAGAACGATGCGTACTGCTTCCGCCTCCGGACGAATTATTCTGCGGTTTCTCCGTTTTCGTCACGGTATGGTACAGGAACATGTCACGGCTTTCAGTGACATTCATACTGCCTTCCCTCACATAGCTGTTAGCCGCTGCCTGTGAACGGACAGACTTCAATTCACTCTTCATACCACCAACAGCAATTTTGGCCATTACGAATCCGATTACAAGCGATATGGGAATCCAGATCATTGATAAGGGCTCCCGAGGAAGGCTACCTTTATCGTATGGTTTCCCACTTCTTGCCTGCGTGATAAATTCATCACAGAGTTCACCATACTGCTCAAATGCCGCCATATAATCACCCTCTGACAGCTTTGACAGAATCTGCTCTCCGATATAATCAATCCCTGCATCCGTGAATGCAGTAATTCCGTAACCGCAGGTAGATATGTACCAATCTCTGTCTTCCATGCTGATCAGCAGAAGCAGACCGTCAGCATTGCTTCCATAGCCAAAGCCGTACCGTTCATAAAGCGTGTCGGCATAATCCCGTACTGAGTATCCCTCCAGACTGTCCGTGGTTGCAACCACCACATCCATATTCTGGCGTAAGCTAATCTCATTCAATTCTTCAATCAGAGCCGATTCCTCGCTGTCAGTCAGTAGGTCTGCCATATCTATCACACGGTAATACTCGTCCGCGAATCCGTTATCAGCCGCATATGTCGGAAGAGAAGC
This sequence comes from uncultured Acetatifactor sp., assembly GCA_964403845.1. Lineage (GTDB taxonomy): Bacteria > Bacillota > Clostridia > Lachnospirales > Lachnospiraceae > Acetatifactor. Next base: position 5,460 of record CAYOHU010000035.1, on the reverse strand, counting down.
GCTGAAGCAGAGAGCAATCGCAAATAAAAATACTGATATTTTCTTTTTCATTGTCTCCCCTCCTTTACAGCATTCCGAGTACATGCAACAACCGGACAACAAGGTACGACGCAACGCTGAAGGCTGCGGTGAGACCCAGTGTCCACTTTGTGGCAGCCGCTTTGTCAATCGGTAAATCCCCAACGAACTTTCCCGTCTGACCGTTCATGGCAAAAACATATTTATTTCCGTTCCATGTGGTATTCAAAAGCCATACAGGATACAGAGCATATTTTGCTTTGCCTCCGTGAAGCTGAATATTACTGTTTTCCGGCTTTACGGATGAATACCCCTGCACTGTGGCAGCAAATGCCTGCTCCGTAGACTTCTTCACGCGGGCATTGGCACGTTCAATACTCTGTTGGGCATCCACATCATATTTATCTGCCAGATAACCGGCAAGATATGCCGTTTGAAATCCGACCGCTTCCTTAACATTATACGGTTCAATTGATTCCATCAGATCATCAGCCATCTTGGATGAACCGTCAACCGGCACTCCCGCAAAACCGATACTGCCCCCTCTGTGAACTGAATAATACTGCGTTTCCGTATAATTATATCTACTGTCACTCCAGCTTCTGAGCTTTGTTGCACGGTAACGTACCCTTGCATTCACGTCAGTATCGAAAAGCCAGAACGGCACATACATACCTTTTATCTCATCAATGTGATTCTGATCCTTAAAAATCTTTGGAAGCAACCGTTTTCCGGACAGATGGTTCATAAGCTTAGCCTTTGCGGCTTTTTTGTCAAGCTTAAACGGAATCACTATATCCGGCTTCAATGCTCCTGAAAACTGTCCCATCATGACAATCGGATTGTCACAAAAGGGGCAAGTGGTAGCCGCTGTGGTTTCATCACCGACTATCTCACCTCCACAGGACTTGCAAACATAGGAGCGGAGTCCTTCCGCCTCACCGTCCTGCCATTCTGCACCCGCTGCAGTTTCCCATTGCATATTGTCTGCCGTGTCATTCTGCAAATCAGCATCATAGCCGGCAAGTGTTTCCATCTCGAATTCCGTGTCGCAATAAGGACATTTCATCTTCTGAAGATTGCTGTCAAACGCTATGGCACCGCCACAGCACGGACACTTATACTCTTGTAAATTGTTCAAATCGCGTCCTCCTCCCGCACTGTGATTCAGTATTATTTATTTAATGCTGAAAGTGCCTCATCAGCCTTACGAATCAGTTCTGTGCGATCTCCATACTGTGCCTTGTCCACTGCAGCAGCGGCTGCAGCTGCTTTTTCTTCCGCATTCTCACCATTGGAGAGTACTTCCTTGAAGCCGGATGCAACACTCTTAACGGCATCAGTCTGATTTTTCCAAGTATTTTTTATATTTCCTAACGTTTTCTGAATGCCAAACAGCTTATCAAAGTACTTCACAAGATCCTCGTATGAACGATAGCTGCTTATACGCTCTGCAAATTCATACATTCCCTCCGTATTTCCAAAGGACATTCTGACAAAGGATTCCTTCTCATTTCCTTTGTCCGTCTTCTTCTCCTGCACCTCATATTCGTAACTACACAAATCAGCAATTCGATATACGCATGCACGAGTGGTTTTACCGAATACAATGAACTTATAATCATTCTGAACATATGCCATCAATCCGATATCTGCAGCAACATACACATTTCCGCCAAAGCGTTTAAGCTTCTTTTCCTTATCCTTCTCCTTCATTCTCGGAACGAAATAAAGATTCCACAATTTTGTTCCCTGCTCCACCTGTGTGTTATGAGCAATTACCTGGGGCAGGGAACCATGTACATAATCAAAAACCTTCATTCCCTTTGCCCGACAGTTTTTGCGACAAATATAATTGCCGTCCATAAGCTTCTGAGCCTGAAATACATTAACCTCTGCTCCGCAGATTGCACATTTGTTTGCCATGATGTTATTCTCCTTTATGCCTGATATATTATTATGTAACTATTCAGAAATCCTGTTCCCGCATTCCGGGCAAAATCGTGGTATGCCTTGACCGGGTGCCGGAGTCCAATTGCATTTCGAGCAGCCTGTTGGCGACTGAGCCGGCTTCGGTGTACCGCAGCCCTCACAGAATTTACCACTGTTTTGCATCCCGCAGCAGGAGCATACCCATGATGTAACCGTCTGTACCGGGGTAGGATGCGTGAAATTCTGTTGCATATTTTGTGACACATAGGTATTTGACTGTATATTATCCATACCTCTGGCACGATTTATCTCATTGGTGATTTCATCCCCCATATTTCTGTATTTACAGTATTCCGGGCAGTTTTCCGGATTGACTCCACTCTCAGTAAGCGAACGTCCGAGCAGGGATACATGCAAGGTCAGCGCCGGCTCATAGATCACTGTTCCGCCGTTAAGTCGAAATTTAATTTCATCAAAATACGGATGATTCACATTAATCACAAAGTCAAAATTGTATGAGTAACTATATCGGGGAGGGTTATAGCTTACCTTTTCACCCTCACTATTCTGACGATAGACCTCACTCTTGCTCTCATCAATGTCGAAACGGCATCCGGTAATGGCAGAATAGCTTACAATATCCGGGTTTTCATTGACATTAGGACTCGACGACTTCGTAACAGTGAACCATTTATGATTCTCATCAAAGAGTACATTCCAGTCATCACCGATGATACGAGTCACCTGAAACTCGGTAACCCTTTGCTTATTCTCCTCACGGTAAGCCAGCTGAGCCTTGATATCCTCCAGACTTGAATGGCGACGCTCATTGAACCACGGGGAAAGCTTGTGTGCACAATTTTTGCAAAGATTTCCATCCTCTAATTTTCTGTTTCCAAGCAGTCCGATTTTGTCTCCGCATATATCACAGTATTTTTTATCAAACAATCCCATAATCCGTCTCCTTATTTATCTTACAACATCACCGTCGTCAAACGCATCTCCGCATTCAGGGCAGAATTTGGGCAATGCAGCCCCCTTTTCAGGTTCCCAACCGCATTTATCACATTTGTACTGAGGAACACCCGCCGGTTTCTTTGCACCGCAATTCTGACAGAATTTACCCTTATTCACAGCACCGCAGGAGCATTTCCAGCCATCTGTATCCACCGGCTTCGGAGAACCGCATTCAGGGCAGAATTTGCCTGTTGCCATTACGCCGCAAGAGCATTTCCAAGCGTTTTCCTGTACCGTTACCTGCTGAACCGGCTGAGATGCCTGCCGGGCTGCCATCTGAGCCTGCTGCTGTTGCTGTTGCTGACCCATAGCAAACAGATTCTGTGCATTCATACCGCCGGCATTCATTGCCATGCCCATTCCCATAAAGCCTGTCATGGCACCGGCATCATTGGAGGCTGCTGCCTTCATGGCATCTGCCTGTGCACCGACAAGCGTTGCTGCTGCCATGGTGGGGTCACGCATAATAGCCGTACGCTGTGCCTGCTTGATCATTTCTGCATCTTCTTCAGGAAGTGTTACAGAACCAATAGCGATACTTACTACCTTTAAGCCACGCAGTTCTCCCCATTTTGCGGAAAGAGACGCATTCATTGCATCCTCCAGCTCAGTGGTGTGTGCCGGAATCTGGTTGGGACGCATTTCCAAATCTGAAAGCTTTCCGAAAGCAGGCTGCAAAGCACTGATAAATTCGGTTTTCAACTGACTGTCAAGCTCGTTGCGACTGTATTCCACAGATACATTTCCGCAAACATTAGTATAGAACAGCAACGGATCCACAATTTTATACGAGTACGCACCAGAACAACGCACTGACACATCCACATCCAGACCAATTTTGGAATCCACAACACGGAAAGGAATGGGATTGGGTGTACCGAATTTGTTGTCAATCAGTTCCTTAGTATTAAAATAATACACACGCTGATCCTTTCCGGTATCTCCGCCGAAGGTAAATCTTTTCCCCACTGTTTTAAAGGTCTCAATAATGCTGTCTCCGAGATTTCCCGTAAAAATAGACGGTTCTGTAGATGTATCATAAGTAAATTCTCCGGGTTCGGCACATACCTCCACAACCTTACCCTGTTCCACAATAATCATACACTGACCATCTGCAACAGCTATACCTGAGCCGTTTGAAATGACATTATCGCTGCCCTTTGTGTTTGACGAGCGACCGTTTATACGCTTTTCTCCCTTTCGCATCAGAATATCCTTCGGTAATGCTTCACAATAGAAAAACTCCTTCCACTGATCAGCCAGCGTCCCTTCAAGTGCTCCGATTCCTGCTTTAATAAGTCCCATAATAATGACTCCTTTCATATAATTATTTATACTCATCAGCATATTGCCGACAAAATAACAAACCTGACTTCCGCATATTTAATCACTGTCAGATAACCGTAAGACGTCCCTCAACCTTGTATGAAAGATGCAGATGATTCATTAAATACTCTTCCACAACGCTTCTGTATGAGGTGGCCAAAACGCGCATTTTTGCATTTTTCTCAACCTCTTCGGCAGTGATATTAAGAAACTCCGATAAGTTTTTATAATGGTAATTCATAAGTGCAACCGAGTACAATCCATCCGGCTTTAACGGTTTATTCTCAAAGGTCAATTCCGTGAAGCGTTGTTCGCTTCTGGACCATACCATATGCAACCCGTGAGAGAACTGGTAAAATTCCGTGTGCTCCCCTCTAAACGCCTCTTCTCTCATAATATGCCTCAACATCTTTTCCAGCTGTGCGCCGGTAACCTTCAGCATGTATATGGAATCATCATAAGGCAGGCACTCACACAAATCGGCATATCTTACAATCGGCCCCAGCTTCTCACTTCGTATTGCACCTGATCCCATTAACATAATATCAACTCCGAAGGAATCCTTTAGAATATCCGCGACAAGATTCCCCAAAGCAGTCTCTCGATTACGTTCCGGATGGGTCAGCTCATGGGCAAAGCGTGTAATAATCCTCTCATACTTTTCATCAGTCTGATTCTTGTAGTGAAGGATATATTCCTCCAACTCCGGATCACAAGGGCATGTGGATGCGTTTATGGGAACGCTACGCCACTCAAAACTGTCAATTGCATTTCTATCGGTATCAATAACAATATCAAACCTGCCTATCTGGTCAGTTCCCGTTCCTGCCTGTACTATGTAAATATCATTCACCTTTGCCGGTTCTGTAATATAGGTGTGCGAATGTCCTCCGACAATTACATCCACACCCCATGCCGGATCGAGTAAGGCAGCAAGCTTTTTATCCTCCTCAAAACCGATATGAGTTAACAAAACCGTAAAATCAATATCAATGGCATTGTATGTATTGCAGATATTACCGATTTCTACTGCAGCCTCACCGATATCGACAAACGATGCTATTGTGTCATCGGCCTTTGTCTGTGATAGAACCTCTTCCGTAATGATTCCGATGAACAATATTTTCATTCCGTCAATCTTTGCTATGTAATACGGCTGAAACAAGC
>CAYOHU010000034.1:0-11151 GCA_964403845.1 uncultured Acetatifactor sp. | reverse complement strand
GCTGAGCATATGTGTATGACAATGCGAGGTGTGAAGAAGCCGGGAAGCAGGACTGTGAGCATTGCTACCAGAGGTGTGTTTGAAGAAAATCCGGTATTGCAGAATCGGTTTTTCCAAATGCTGCGAGACTAGAGAACCGGATTTGTTAATTTTCTCCATCGGGAATGAGGCGTGAAGGAATGGAAAGAATAGACAAGATATTGAATCACGATTTATTTTTATATCATCTGCATGAAAATGAGACGGCAGAAGCACAGAGGTGCTTTTGCCGTCATAATATGATTCATTTTCTGGATGTGGCCAGAATTGGAATGATTCTCAATTTGGAAGAAAAGCTGTGTCTGGACAGAGAGTGGATTTATGCTGCGGCATTACTGCATGATATGGGGAAGCACATTCAGTATGAGAAAGGAATACCCCATGAGCTTGCAAGCGGAGAGATTGCCCCGGAAATTCTTAAGGAATGCGGTTTTGATGATAAAGAAACGCGTGTTATCACAGAGGCAATTCTCAGACACAGAGACAGCTCCATAGCGGACGAGAAAAGTCTGAAGGGTATTCTGTATCGTGCGGATAAAGCAAGCAGAGCCTGCTTTGCGTGTGATGCAGTAAAGGAGTGCACCTGGAAGGATGGTAAGAAAAATCTGCAGATTAGGTATTAGGACGGCACACAGACATGGAGGCACAAGCAATGAAAATCGGAAGCAGAGAATTTCAAAAATCAGGACATACCTATGTAATGGGAATCTTGAATGTAACTCCGGATTCCTTTTCGGATGGCGGCAGGTGGAATAGCAGGGATAAGGCGCTTCGGCATGTTGAGGAAATGATTTCGGACGGGATGGATATTCTGGATGTGGGTGGAGAATCTACAAGACCGGGATATACCAGACTATCGGATGCCGAGGAAATAGAAAGAGTGACACCTGTTATTGAAGCAGTCAAGGAGAATTTTGAAATACCGGTTTCCTTGGATACGTATAAAAGTCAAGTGGCATTGGCAGGAATTCAGGCAGGTGCTGATTTAATCAATGATATATGGGGATTAAAGTATGATGATAAAATAGCAGGCGTTATAGCAAAAAGCGGGTTGCCCTGCTGTCTGATGCATAACCGAAGAGAGGCAGTATATGCTGATTTTATGCAGGATGTGGCAGCTGAGCTTGCGGAGACGATACAAATTGCTCAAAAAGCAGAAATTGCGGATGAGAAAATCATATTGGATCCCGGTGTGGGATTCGGCAAGACTTATGAGCAGAATCTGGAAATTATCAACTCTCTGGAGAAATTGCATATGTTTGGATACCCGCTTCTTCTGGGATGCAGCCGGAAGTCAGTGATCGGTCTGACCTTGGAGCTGCCGGTGGAGCAGCGTTTGGAGGGAACCTTGGTAACCACTGTGATGGCGGTGATGAAGGGTTGCAGTTTTGTACGGGTACATGATGTTAAAGAGAATGTTAGAGCTGTGAGAATGGCAGAGGCGATTATATATGGACGAAATCAGAATTGATAATTTGGAGGTATATGCTTACCACGGTGTATATCCTGAGGAAAATGAAAAGGGACAGAAATTCTATGTAAATTTGATTCTGTATACAGATACCCATACGGCAGGCTTGACAGATCAGCTGGAGCTGTCCACCAATTATGGTGAAGTCTGTCACTTTATTACAAGGTGGATGCAGGAGCATACCTGTAAATTGATTGAGACGGTGGCTGAAAAATTGGCTGTAGCAATTTTGTTAAAATTTAATTTAATAAAATCGGTTTCCTTGGAAATCCGGAAACCTTATGCTCCCATCGGTCTGCCCTTTGAAAGTGTGTCAGTTCGTATTGAGCGTGGATGGCATGAGGTTTATCTGGCAGTGGGATCCAATATGGGAGACAAAGAGGCTTACATTCGTGCGGGGATAGAGGCGTTGAACAGACATCCACAGATTGTTGTGGAAAGGATATCTGAATTGTTGGAGACAGAGCCCTACGGCGGTGTGGAACAGGCTATGTTCCTGAACGGAGCACTGAAGATACGAACTCTGCTTTCTCCCGGTGAATTGCTTTCCGTATTGCACAGCGTTGAGGCAGAAGCAAATCGGGAGAGGCTGGTGCATTGGGGTCCCAGAACACTGGATCTTGACATTATTTTTTATGATAAGCTGGTGTATGAGGATGATGATTTGATCATCCCCCATGTTGATATGCAGAATCGATATTTTGTGTTAAAGCCCCTGAGTGAGCTTGCCCCTAATTATCGTCATCCGGTGCTTAAAAGAACGGTATCGGAGCTGCTTGCGGATGTTAAAACAGATGAGCCGGGCTGCCGATAATTGGACGTTTATTTTGAAGCTTCAGCTTGAAGCCTGTATTTTTTTGAGATATTTTATCGAAAAATGCGCGCACAGACCGGTGAATAATCCGGTGAGAATTCCGCTCAACAACAGAAAGGGAAGGTATGCCAGTACACCGGGAACTGCGGTGAGCAGATAGGCTACCAGAAGCTGTCCCAAATTGTGGAAGACTGCGCCCACAATACCGGTTAAAAAGAGGAAATGCTTCTGTAATTGTTTCTGAACCAAAACCATTGCCATGAAACAGAACATACCGCCTGTAATACTGTAAAGCAGACTCATGACCTGACCAAAAAGCAGTGAGGATAACAGGATCCGCGTGATTAACACAAAAAAAGCATCCTTCGGTGAGTAAAGTTGCAATATAACAAGTGTTATTATATTGGCCAAGCCCAACTTAATACCGGGAATGGGAACCAAGGGAGGGATTGCACTTTCTACAGTGAAGATCACTAATGCAATTGTGGTATAGACGGCAAGTGTGGTGAGCTTTCGTGTGGACAAGGGGAATCTCCTTTCCTGCAAGGCTGCATAATGCGATTTTATTTAAAGCCTGTATGGTATCAGTAGGTTATCATATCAGCGGAAGGTTTCGTTTTCAGACCAGCTTCTTTCGTTCGCAGCTGTATTACTAAATGGTTGGGGAGGCAGGTGATGGGTAACAGTGAAGAACTGATAAATCCCTGCTTCACACAGAGCTTGTCGGGACAATCAGCGGATACAATACCGATACCTCCGGGACAAACCCGGATTTCGTTCTGACCACCGTTTTCACCGACCACAGTAAAGGTATATGCTTCCGCGACGGTATTCAGCGAAATACTTTGAAGGAGCTTTCCGTCCTGATAAATGTCGGCAATCAGCTGTCGGTCGGATGCAGTATCGGATAGCTTGAAGCAAATCCAAAGCAGACAGCCTAAAGCAAGCGCGGACAAGAGGAGTGTCAACCATAATGCAGTTTTTTGGTGGTCGGAACCGGTGTGCTTCAAAATAGCCTCCTGAAGGGTAATTTCTCTGCAAATAGTATAACAAAAAGGGAAATGAAAATGAAGAGATTTTTAAAGGGTTCTTTTCGTGGAATCAGATTGGGATATCTGGTCGTAGCAGCAATTGTATGTGTGGGATGCAGCAGCAACAGCAGATATGGTCAGAACGGGACGGTGCAAAGAGTGGATTCTGCCATGGGTACTGTTATTACCCAAAAAATATATATGGATAACGAATATGATACAGAATATGCTTCCGCAAAGAGAGTGTGTGAAAGTAACGCAAGTAGTGAAAAAGGTGAAAACATAGCGGAGGATATTATGAGGAAGATTACAGATTTGGAACAGAATTTGCTTTCCCGGCGTCTGGAATCTTCAGAGCTTTATACCATAAATGCCAGTGCCGGACAGGAGGAAGGAAGTATTCTGTCTTCGGAGCTGGCAGAGATTTTGACGAAATGTCTGGAGGTATCAGAGGCAAGCGAAGGAGCCTTCGATATCACCATAGGGGAAGTGGTGAGACTGTGGAATATTGACAGCTGGGCCGGTGCTGTAGATACCTCGGAGTATAAGCTCCCCGACAGAGAGAATATTGAAGAAAAGCTTGAAAAGGCAGGGTATGAGAAACTCATATTACAGGAGAGGCAGCTTCGTCTGCCGCCGGAAATGCAGTTGGATCTGGGCGCTGTCGGAAAAGGAATCGCACTTGACTGTGTGAAGCAGTATCTGACCAAGCAGGAAGATGTTACGGGAGCGGTCATTTCCGTAGGAGGCAGTATTCTGACCTATGGTAAAAAAAGTGACGGAGCACCATGGAGGGTTGCTGTGGTAAATCCCTTTGATTCCACGACACAGTTGGGATATTTGGAGTTGGACGGACAGTGGTGCGTGTCCACCTCCGGCGATTATGAAAGGTATGTGGAAGTGGATGGTGTCCGCTATCATCATATTATAGACCCTTTCACGGGATATCCTGCAGACAGTGGACTTCGAGGCGTGACCATACTTACCGAAGACGGGTTGCTCAGTGATGCTCTTTCCACTGCCTGCTTTCTTCTGGGATGGGAAAAGGGAAAAACACTGGCAGAGTCCTATGGAGCGGAAGTGCTGGCTGTGGATGAAAAGGGAGCTATTTTCATGACAGAGGGAATGGAAACATATTTTCATCCGTATGATTAGCTGATGCTCAAAAACTTTTCCTGAGGTTGTGAAATTGAGAAAATTGGAGTAAAATGAATAGATACAAATGAATAGATACAAGAGAATGATAGCTTATACAAATCAGAAAATGAAATTCTGAAGGAATTTGCGAGGTGGAGATACACATGGAAGAGAATACCTATATCTATTTAAAGGAGAATGTTATTCGGAAGGTGGATGAGACGATGCCTCCGGAGGAGGAGCTGCAGGATCTGGCTGACTTCTTCAAGGTTTTTGGAGATGTAACCAGATTAAAAATTCTGAATGCACTTATGTGTTCTGAAATGTGTGTGTACGATATTGCCACGCTGCTTGGAATATCTCAGTCAGCGATTTCCCACCAGCTCCGCGTATTAAAACAGATGGGGCTGGTGAAAAATCGAAGGGAGGGCAAAACGATTTTTTATGCGCTTGCGGACTCCCATATCGTTACAATTTTAAGTCAGGGTCTTGATCATATTGAGGAGTAGCGGACATGGTGACAGTTTGTTGAAGGTTGGTTGCAGCTCAGTGCAGGCTCTGCTGCGGTCTTACTGCACAGGTACGAATGCCTCGTATCCGGGAGAACCTATATAGGAGTGAAAGAGGGACATATCGTTACCATATTCCTGAAAGTAGACATATTGTGAAGTCATATTGATATGGTTATAGATTCCTTCTGCAATCACCATCACATTGCTGCCGTCTGTGCGCATACATTTCAGCTGGGGAGTGTCACCGTTCTTCTGATAGTAGATATATCCGCTTCCCATATTGAAGCAGTCCACACGGTCATTTGTCAGAACCTCTACCATATCCTTGGATATGGAATAGCGGCAGAGTCGATAGTTCTCAGCGACATCCAAGTAATAGACATAATCCCCTTCTACAATCGGATACCAGAGATTCCCCTTCCATACTTCATAAGTACTGTCTGTTGCAGTGTCCAACCCATAGAGATAATGGTTGGTTTCTGTACCGTTATAATAAATTGTGCCGTTCACTGCACTGGCAGGGTTAATCGGAGCGTTTGCCAGTACTACCTTGTCGGATTTGTCGATTTTCAGTTTGCAGAAGCTTGGACCGTCATTTTCGGAAACCAGCATATAAAGATAGTTATCCACTAATTGAGCAGTGATTACGGTATCTCTGGTGAGACCGGTCACATCCTTTCCCTTCAGGTTGCAGCGGTTGAAGGATTTCATGGAAAGCACAGAGCCCAATCCGGCATCTCCCGCGTCCCCTAACTGAAAATAATAAAGATATTTGCCGCCGGCAAGGATGTTTCGCACATTCAGGTCACTGAGCTTTTTGATGTTGGACTCATCAGGCTGCATGGAGTAGAGCCGACCAAAATCTGTCGGATTGGAAAAATAAACGATTCCCTCATGCTCGCAGAATAAGCCGCTGTTGTTCAGATTGCCGGCAGAGTTGCCGATGGTGCCGGCAGGATTCATCCTTATGCGACCGGTAAAAAAGGATGCAATAAACAGTAACAGAAATACGGCAATTATTACCAGAATAACATAGATGTTTTGTTTTTTCTTTGCTTTCATAAATGACCTCTTTTGTATTTGAAAATTGAATGGGACAATCAAGCTGATATCTATAGTATACGCAAAACTTTACTTGTTATCAACTGCATTTTGGTATAAGATAGGAATGAGCCGCAGGTAGAGCGGAAATCAATCAAAATAGAAGAAATATAGAAAATAGAAAAATGGCATGGAAATGAGGAGAAAAATGGATTTACTGGAATTGAGAGACAGACTTGATGTGATAGATGCACAGATAGTGAAGCTGTACGAAGATCGAATGGAGCTTTGCAGGCAGGTCGCGGAGTATAAGATTGAGAACGGAAGAAAAGTATTTGATAAGGTGAGAGAGCAGGAGAAGCTGTCTAAGGTGAAAGCACTGACTCATAATGAATTTAACGGTTGCGGCATTGTGGAATTGTTTGAGCAGATCATGTCAATGAGCCGGAAACTTCAATATCAGATACTTGCGGAGCACGGTAGCCTTGGCAAGCTTCCTTTTATCGGTGTGGATGAGCTTGAGACACGGAAAGCACGTGTGGTGTTTCAGGGGGCGGACGGTGCCTATTCCCAGGCTGCCATGATGAAGTATTTTGGCGATGAAATCAGCAGCTTTCATGTGGATACCTTCCGGGATGCCATGAGTGCGATAGATGAGGGTAGTGCTGATTTTGCAGTGCTTCCCATTGAAAATTCCACGGCGGGAATTGTAAACGAAATATATGATCTGTTGGTTGAGTTTGAGAATTATATCGTCGGAGAGCAGATTATCAAGATTGAGCATTGCCTGCTCGGAGTACCCGGTGCCAAAATTGAGGATATCCAAACCATATACTCTCATCCTCAGTCCCTGATGCAGAGTGCGAAGTATTTAAGTGAACACAGCTGGCAGCAGATCAGTATGCAGAATAATGCCTTTGCTGCGAAAAAAGTGGCGGACGAGCAGGATAAAACGCAGGCTGCCATTGCCAGTGAGTACGCAGGCAGGATTTACGGTTTGGAAGTACTGAAGAAGGGTGTGAACCATTCAGGAACCAATTCCACCCGTTTTATCATTGTGACAAACCAGAAGATTTTTAAAAAGGATGCGGGCAAGGTCAGTATATGCTTTGAGGTGCCCCATGAGAGCGGTTCTCTGTACCACATGTTGTCCCACTTTATCTACAACAATCTGAACATGACCAAGATTGAGAGCCGTCCTATTGAGGATCGCAACTGGGAGTATCGTTTCTTTGTTGATTTTGAAGGAAATCTGGCCGACAGCTCGGTGAAGAATGCCTTGCGGGGACTTCGAGATGAGGCACGCAATATGAAGATTATAGGAAATTATTAGGGTGATGAAAATGAGAGAACAGGAATTAATCGTATACAGAGATTTCGAGGATGGGGAGTTGCTCTATGATATGGCATGGCTCATGTCCCATTATAATGACGAGTTTTACAATACAGAGGATATGGCGGCACTTTTTTATGACTGTATTCACCGGCTGATTGAGCTGGCCGGCAGCTATGGATTTCATGGTAATCTGTGGCACTGTTATCTGGCAAATCTGCTGGTGAACAACGAGAACAGCTACAGCTGCGGATGTGAGATCCGCGGTGGGATCGAAGGTACCATCAATCAGGCAGCTCTTCACGATATCGTGATTTTTAAGGAATTCTATGATTACGATTTTCAGGATATGATGGAAACACTTCAGGTGCAGGAGTTTTCGCTGATTGAGAAGTATGAGAGCAGCAGTCGTGAAAGCAAGGTTTACAATACCAGAATCTGTACCCGTATCTGTGAGCTTGCTGAGAAATTCTGCAAGGATCACACACCGGAGGAGATGAAATGCACCTTGACCCAGTTTTATAAGGAGTATGGTGTGGGTAAATTCGGTCTGCACAAATCCTTTCGTGTGGCGCATGACGAGAACGGCGTACATATTGTGCCAATCCTAAATATTGCACATGTAAAACTGGACGATTTGGTGGGATATGAGATTCCCAAGAAAAAGCTGGTGGATAATACAGAGGCCTTTGTGAACGGCAAGAAGGCCAACAATTGCCTGTTGTTTGGTGATGCCGGAACAGGAAAGTCCTCCTCCATCAAGGCAATCACCAATGAATATTACGACAGAGGTCTTCGTATCATTGAAATTTATAAGCATCAGTTTCAGGATTTGAATGAGGTGATCAGCCAGATTAAGAATCGTAATTACAGGTTCATCATATATATGGATGATTTAAGCTTTGAGGAATTTGAGATTGAATATAAGTACCTTAAGGCAGTTATTGAGGGAGGTCTGGAGAAAAAGCCGGAGAATATCCTGATTTATGCAACCTCAAATCGTCGTCATCTGATTCGGGAAAGCTTTAGTGACAAGGAGGAGATACGAGAGGATATGCATACCGGAGATACCGTACAGGAGAAGCTGTCACTGGTGTACCGTTTTGGCGTCACTATATATTTTGGCGCGCCCAACAAGAAGGAATTCCAAAACATTGTGAAGACGCTGGCAGAACGCTACGGAGTGACCATGCCGGAGGAGGAGCTTCTGCTTGAAGCCAACAAATGGGAGCTTAGCCACGGTGGCTTATCCGGCAGGAGCGCGCAGCAGTTTATAGATTATCTTCTGGGAAAATAAAGCGGGGGAGCGATGATATGAGCATCAAAACTTTTGCTGCCATTGATGTAGGCAGCTTTGAACTGTCCATGAAAATATTTGAATTCTCCGGAAAGAATAGTATGCGTGAGGTGGATTGTGTCAGACAGCGAATCGATCTGGGTACTGATACGTATGCCACCGGCAAAATCAGTAATGAGAAGGTCGATGAGCTTTGCAGAACCCTGAAGGAATTTGCTGATATTATGAGTTCGTATAAGGTCGAAGCATATCGTGCTTACGGTACCAGTGCAATCCGTGAGACGGAGAATTCAGCAATCCTGCTGGATCAGATTGCGCAGCGTACAGGGATTCGTGTGGAAGTGCTCAGCAACTCTGAACAGCGCTTTTTGGATTATAAGTCCATTGCTTCTAAGGGGGAGAGCTTTAGGAGGATTATTGAGGAAAAAACAGCGATTTTAGATATCGGCGGAGGCAGTATCCAGCTGTCCCTTTTTGAAAACGACACCTTGGTTTCCACGCAGAACCTGCGTCTGGGTGTGCTCCGTATTCAGGAGGTGCTTCACCATTTCAATCGAAGGAGCAGTAAGATAGAGGATCTGGTTGACGAGATGGCAACTGCCCAGCTTTCCACGTATAAAAAGCTTTATCTGAAGGAGCGCGAGATCCAAAATATCATTGTGGTGGATGACTATATTTCTCCCTGGACAGTGAAAAAAGCCGGTGGAAGCGGCAATCAGCCCGTGACCAATGTGGAGGAATTCGAAACCCTGATGCAGATCCTTCGCAGCAAAAGCATAGCGGAAACGGCACAGCTTATGGATATCACAGAGGAGAAGGTACCTCTCGTTCTGATCAGTGCCGTGTTAACCAGACGAATTGCCCTTATGATGGGAGCAGATCGGATATGGGCGCCGGGAGTAACCCTGTGTGACGGTATTGCTTACGAATATGCAGAGAAGAATAAATTGCTTCAGGGAGAGCATGATTTTGAGAAGGATATTATTGCTTGCGCCATGAATATCAGTAAGCGTTACATGGGCAGCAGAAAGCGGTCAGAGACTTTGGAGAGGATTACCACTACCATATTTGACAGCATGAAGAAGATACATGGACTGGGAAAGAGAGAGCGTTTGTTTCTTCGGATTGCAGCGATTCTCCATGATTGTGGTAAATATGTCAGTCTGGTGAATATCGGGGAGACCTCCTACAATATTATCATGGCTACGGAAATCATTGGTCTGTCCCATGCGGAACGTGAAATCGTAGCCAATATTGTGCGTTTTAATCACAGCAGATTTCGATATTACGAGCAGTCTGACAGGAAGGAAATGGATAGGACTTCCTATCTTGTGGTGGCAAAGCTGACAGCAATTCTCAGACTGGCAAGTAACCTTGACCGCAGTCATAAGCAAAAGCTAAACGGGATAAAGGCAAAGCTGCAGGACAATGAGCTGATTCTGCAGGTGGAAACACAGGAAGACATTACCTTGGAAGCCAGCTTCTTTGACAAGAGGAGCGAGTTCTTTACAGAGGTGTTCAGCATAACACCGGTACTGAAGCAAAAGAAGATTTTTTAGGGATTTCCCGGAGGGAAGGCAATAGAAAGGCAGGAGTATGGCAGAGAAAGAATATACAAACCCGAAATATTACGGAAATCGAGAGTTGAGCTGGGTATTGTTCAATCACAGAGTACTAAACGAGGCAAGGGATAAAAAAATCCCACTCTTTGAACGCCTGAAATTCTTGAGTATCACAGCATCCAACCTGGATGAATTCTTTATGATACGTGTGGCATCTCTGAAGGATATGGTAAATGCAGGCTATGATAAGCCTGATATAGCGGGAATGACACCTAAAGAGCAGCTGAAGGCACTTCATGCGGCGATTCATGAGCTGGTAGAGATGCAGTACTCCACCTACAATCGCTCCTTGCTGCCGCTGTTGGAACAGAAGGGGCTTCACATCATCAAGCATCATGAGCATCTGACCGGGGAAGAGGCTGCTTTTGTGGACAGCTATTTTGAGGAAAATGTATATCCGGTACTAACTCCTATGGCTGTGGATTCCTCCAGACCATTTCCGTTGATACGCAATAAAACCCTGAATATAGGGGCTATGGTACGCAAAAAGGACAATGAGGAGGAATTGGAATTTGCAACAGTGCAGGTGCCCGGTGTCCTTGCGCGTGTGGTTGAGATTCCCACCGAGGGAGAGGTCAGAAAAGTGATTTTTCTGGAAGAGATTATTGAACGCAATATTCAGAAGTTGTTTCTGAATTATCATATTGTGTGCGCACATCCCTTTCGGATTATGAGAAATGCGGATCTGACCATCGAGGAGGATGAGGCAGCAGATCTTTTGAAGGAGATCGAGAAACAGCTAAAGAAGCGTCAGTGGGGGGAGGCTATCCGTCTTGAGGTGGAGGAGAACATTGACAGCCATTTGTTGAAAATCATCAAGAAGGAACTCCATATCGAAGAGCAGAATATCTATG
>CAYOHU010000033.1:0-11322 GCA_964403845.1 uncultured Acetatifactor sp. | reverse complement strand
CTCTTTGATACCAGACTGATGAATTGCATTATGCCCCGTCCTTCTCAGGTAATTGACACTTTTTGGGAAAAATATAAGCTCTCCCCTCAGGCGGCAACCGACTACTATTACCAATTCAGTCAGGATACCAACTATATCCGACGGGACAGAATCAAAAAGGATTTAAAATGGGTTGTTTCTTCCCGGTATGGCGACATCGATATTACGATCAATCTCTCCAAACCGGAGAAAGACCCCAAGGCAATTGCTGCGGCTAAGGACACACCGTCCTCAGCCTACCCCAAATGCCTTCTGTGTATGGAAAATGAGGGCTACGCCGGAAACGTTTCACATCCTGCCAGACAGAATCACCGCATTATTCCGCTGACCATCTGTGATTCTCAGTGGGGATTCCAGTACTCACCCTATGTTTACTATAATGAACACTGCATCGTCTTCAACGGGCAGCATACGCCAATGAAAATAGAAAGGAAAACCTTTGAGAAGCTGTTTGATTTCGTATCACTGTTTCCGCACTATTTTCTGGGCTCTAACGCTGATTTACCCATTGTCGGAGGTTCCATTTTAAGCCATGACCATTTTCAGGGCGGCAATTATACGTTTGCCATGGCAAAGGCCAATACTCTGAACACCTTCCATGTTGCCGGCTATGATGAGGTTACCTGCGGAATTTTGAACTGGCCCATATCTGTGATTCGACTTCAGGGCAAAAACCGTGAAACCCTCATAGATCTGGCTGAGCATATTTTAAAGAGATGGAGAGCCTACACGGATGAAGCTGCCTTTGTCTTTGCACAGACCGATGGCACTCCCCATAATACCATCACTCCCATAGCGCGCTTTCGAAATGGTCATTACGAGCTTGATTTGGCACTTAGAAACAATATTACGACTGCGGAACACCCCCTTGGTGTCTACCATCCGCACCAAAAGCTCCATCATATCAAGAAGGAAAATATCGGTCTCATTGAAGTCATGGGATTGGCAGTTCTTCCGGCAAGACTAAAACAGGAAATGGAGCTTCTGGCAAAGTATATTCTGTCCGGCAGGGATCCGCGCTCAAATGAGGTTCTGGCAAAACACGCTGACTGGGTAGCAGATTTTATACCTGAATATGAGGACATTCGTCCCGAAAACATTATGGATATCCTACAAAACGAAATCGGGAAAGTATTTATTCAGGTTTTGGAGGACGCCGGGGTATACAAATGTACCCCCGAAGGGTTTGAAGCCTTCATGCGCTTCATAAATACCCTATAAGCGCCTCTTTCTATACTTTTTTCGTAGGAAAAGCCCATGCACTGCATTCATTTGCAGTACATGGGCTTTAGGTTCTTTTATTCATGTCCTCAACTGTCGCATTTTCTAATCAAACTACTTTTGATTTCATAGACTAACCTCCGATTACAATGTCCGTGCTATTGGGCGGTTACCCTAAATTTCTTTTAGCATACCCCTTGAATCACTCTATTTCAAGAGTTCTAGAAGAAGTTTTAGTTGCAAAGCGAAGCTGTGCTTCTGATACGCCGATAACCTCTGCCATCTTGGAACTGTCCGTATTTGCCAGTTTAAGCGTATGCCACGAACTCAGAGTTGGCAAGCATTGTGGTTGCAGTATAATTCTGTAAAAGATCCACAACATTCTAAGCGATACCAGTACACAAGGTTCAATAATATGTTGCGCAATCGTCAATAAAGAGTACATGTGCATGGGTTACTGACAGCCATGCCGCAAATCCCGGTTTACCTCTAAGGAAAAAGTTAAAAGAGCATTATGAAATCGCTGGGTAATTATATAAGGAATAGCTTTCATCACTATTCCTGATAAACCATCCGCAGAAGGTTTTATTGTCATAGGTAGGGTTGCAGCCTTCCGCATTATACTCCGAATCGAACCTTGCGGTAGGCTAGAATTTCCTCCTTGCATTTCTCAAATCCCAGTTTTCCGCTGTCCAGACAAAGGTCATAATTTCTGGCATCCGTCCATTCCTGACCGGTATAATACTTATAATAATCCCCCCGGTATTTATCTATCTTGGCAATATACTTTTCCAGCTCACGGGAAGACATACTGTTACGCTCCATGGCTCTGTCAAAGCAAAAAGCGTCATCCGCATGGACAAACACGCTCATTACATTAGGATAATCCTTCAACACATAATCCGCACATCTGCCCACAATGACACAGGATTCTGTCTCGGCAAGCTGCTTAATAATTTTCGCCTGATAATTAAAGAGATTCTTATCTGATACAAACTCATCCGACTCGGGTGGTATTAAATCACCGTCATAAACATTTTTGGAAATATGGAACAGCGGATTTTTCTTCAGCTTCTCATCCGCCTCTCCGAATAACGCTTCATTGATTCCGCTATCCTCTGACGCCAGTCGGAGAATATCTCTGCTGTAAAACGGAATCCCCAACTCCTCTGCAACCATCTGACCGACTGTTTTGCCTCCACTTCCATACTGTCTTGCAATGGTTATAACAATTTTTTCCACAGCCTCTCCCCCTCGTTTTTATTCTCCAAGATACGCTTTTTTGATAGAATCATCATTCATCAATGCTTTTGCATCTCCCGAAAGTACAATTTTACCCGTTTCCAAAACATATGCTCTGTCAGCTATGGATAATGCCTTCTTCGCATTTTGTTCCACCAACAGAACTGTAGTGCCACCGGCGCTGACCTTCTGGATAATATCAAATATCTCATTTACAAAGATGGGGGACAAGCCCATCGAAGGCTCATCCATCACGATCATCTTAGGATTGGACATTAACGCACGACCCATCGCCAGCATCTGCTGCTCTCCACCGGACAAGGTTCCCGCTCTCTGGTTTTTACGCTCCTCCAAACGCGGGAAGCGCTTATACACATTTGCCAGATTCTCAGCAATTTCCTTCTTATCTTTTCTTGTGTATGCTCCCATTTTAAGGTTTTCATAGACACTGAGCTGGGAAAATACACGACGTCCCTCCGGCACATGTGCAATTCCCATTTCCACGATTTTATGAGCAGGCAGCTTCGTAATATCTGTTCCTTCAAAAATAATAGAACCATGCTTTGCCGGCAAAAGTCCGGTGAGTGTGTGAAGCGTTGTTGTCTTTCCCGCTCCGTTTGCACCGATCAAAGCAATAACCTCTCCCTGATTTACCTCAAAAGAAACGTCCTTCAATGCCTGAATTACACCATAATATACCTGTAACTCTTTTACTTCCAACATTGCCACTTTCCCGTTCCTCCTATTCACCCAAATATGCAGTAATGACTGTAGGATTGTTTAATACTTCCTCGGTCTTCCCGTGTGTGAGCACCTGACCGAAGTTCAATACGGTCAGCTCTTCACAGATTCCGCTTACAAGCTTCATATCATGCTCAATCAGAAGAATGGTCATATCGAACTTCTCTCTGACAAAACGAATGGTCTCCATTAATTCACCGGTCTCATTGGGATTCATGCCTGCAGCAGGCTCGTCCAGCAATAACAGCTTCGGCTCGGTGGCGATTGCTCTGGCAATTTCCAGCTTCCGCTGTTTGCCGTAGGGAAGGTTGCTTGCCAGAATATCAGCCTCCGCATCCAGATCAAAGACCTTCAGAATCTCCATGGCACGGCTGTTCATCTCTTTTTCTACCCGATAATACTTCGGCAATCTGAAAATGCCCTCAAGGGTAGAATAGGTATTATGGTTATGCAGCCCCGCCTTAACATTGTCCAGCACGGACAATTCCTTGAACAGTCGAATATTCTGGAAGGTTCTGGCGATGCCTTCCTTATTGATCTCTATGATAGATTTTCCTGTAATATCCTTGCCATCCAGACGCACAATTCCTTCATCCGGTTTATAGACTCCGGTGAGCAGGTTAAACACCGTAGTCTTTCCTGCACCGTTGGGCCCGATCAGACCATAGAGCATCCCTTTTTCAATGGTTAAATCAAAGCCGTCTACCGCACGGAGACCACCGAAAGAAATAGACAGATTCTTAACTTCTAACATTGCCATAATTATTCTGCCTCCTTCATGTTTCTCTTTTTCATCTTTGCTCTGATTTTCTGATTTCTGCTCTTAATCCTTACTTTGACCTTTTCTCTCCACTGAATTGCCCCGGGTGCCCAGTTGAAAAGCATCATGGCAATCAGAACTATCGCATATATCAGCATACGGTAATCTGAAAGGCCACGCAAAACCTCGGGAAGTACTGTAAGGATGACCGCCGCAATCATGGAGCCTCTGATATTACCGATTCCTCCCAACACCACAAATACCAAAATCAGAATCGAGGTATTATAATCAAACTTCTTTACGGTCAGTGTCGACAGGTTATGGGCATACAGCACACCTGCCACACCGGCAAGAGCAGCTGAAATGGAAAATGCCATCAGTTTATACTTTGTGATATTGATTCCCACGGATTCCGCAGCAATTCTGTTATCACGAATTGCCATGATTGCGCGACCGCTTCTGGAATGAATCAGATTCAATATAATAAACAATGCAATCAGAATCAGCACGATGCCGATTGTGAAGTTAGAATTCTTAGGCGTTCCCGTGATTCCCAATGCACCCTTGATAATAACCTCCCCATCTTCCTCCAAATGAAGACCGGCGGTATCCTTGACGGAAAAATGCAACCCCCTGCTGTCACGTCCCACGTACAGCACATTCATCAGATTTTTGATAATCTCACCAAATGCCAGTGTTACGATGGCCAGATAATCACCTCTCAGCTTGAGTACCGGAATTCCGATCAGAATTCCGAAAATTGCTGCCACGCCGGCACCAACCAGGATTGCAAAGAAGAAACGAAGCATCCCCGGAAGTGCATCTCCCACCAAAGCGGAAAAGAAGGCACTGGAATAGGCTCCCACGCACATGAATCCTGCATGTCCCAGGCTAAGTTCACCGGAAATACCTACTACCAGATTTAATGAAATTGCTGCAATTGCATAAACACACAGCGGAACCAGAAGTCCCTTCATCAGACTGGAGATATTGCCCGTTGTGACAAGCAGCTGCACCACTATATAAACAGTCACTACCAGCAGATAGGTAATCATATTGCTCTTCGTTGTTTTGTTCATCGTTTTTAATATATTCTTTTTCATCGCTTCCCCTTACACTTTCTCCTGAATATTCTTCCCGAATAAGCCGGTAGGTTTGACCAACAAAACCACAATCAAAACCGCAAATACAATGGCATCTGCCACCTGTGAGGATATGTAAGCTTTGCCCAAAATTTCTATAATACCCAACAACACTCCGCCGATCATGGCTCCCGGAATCGAACCGATTCCGCCAAATACTGCTGCTACAAATGCCTTAATACCCGGCATTGCTCCGGTATAAGGAGTCAGACTGGGGTACGCCGAACAGAGCAGCACACCTGCAACCGCAGCCAGACCGGAACCGATTGCAAACGTCAGGGATATGGTTGCATTCACATTCACGCCCATAAGCTGTGCCGCACCGCGGTCCTCCGAAACTGCTTTCATGGCTCTTCCCGGCTTTGTCTTATTTACAAACAACATCAAACCGCACATAATAACGATACAGGCAATAATCGTCACAATGGTGGTTCCCGTGATGGTCAGTTCTCCCTCCGCCATTGTCACAGAAGGACATGTGATAATATTAATAAAGGACTTTGTATCTGCTCCGAATACTAATAGTGCCACATTTTGAAGGAAATAGCTGACACCGATTGCCGTAATTAACACAGCCAGCGAGGAAGAAGCGTTACGCAGGGGCTTGTAAGCCACCTTTTCAATTACAATTCCCAAAACCGTACAGATTGCCATTCCGATCAGTACGGCGAGATAGGGATTCACTCCGGCTCCCGTCATCAATGTAAGAATCGTGTATGCTCCTATCATGATAACATCTCCATGGGCAAAATTCAGCATCTTTGCGATGCCGTATACCATGGTATAACCTAATGCAATGATTGCATACACACTGCCTAAACTTATGCCATTAATTAAATACGATACAAAACTCATAATCGTCCCCTTCTAAGCGTAATTTATTGGACTATTATAACACAGTTTTTTTAGTCATAGCAAGCTATATCATTCATAATCCCGGTAATCCTGAAAAGTATGGAAAAAAAACAAAAAAAGAAGGATGTTATTCAAATCACCTGTGATTCGAATAACACCCCTGATAAATCCTACTACATTGCTGTATAAGCACCGTCAGTGATTACAACAGCCTTAGGCTCTTTGTTAGGTTCTCCGGACTCATCCCATGTAATAGTACCGGTAAGACCCTTCAAGGTAATCTTGGACATAGCACCACCCATTGCATCACAGAGCTCAGAAACAGACATGTCAGCTGTCGCGCCGGACGCTTCAATCGCTTCCTTAATGGCATAAATCGCATCATATGCATCTGCTGCAAACTGAATGGGAACCTCGTTATTGTATTTCTCTGCATAAGCAGCAACAAACTTCTGAGTTGCCTCATCCTGTGCATCTGCTGCGAAGGGAGTAAGAAGCATAACGCCCTCTGCCAGGGAAAGGTCGAAGTTCTCCACGTCAAGAAGTCCGTCAAAACCGTCACATCCGAAAATCTTGGGAGCATATCCCACATCATTAGCCTGCTGCAAAATCAAAGAAGCCTCCTGATAGTACACAGGCAGGAACAACAAATCTGCACCGCTGTCCTTTGCCTTCTGCAGCTGTACCTTGAAATCTGTCTTGCTGTCAGCGGTAAAAGCCTCAGTAGCAACTACTTCAAAGCTCTGGTTTGCTGCCTCAGCCTTGAAGTTCTCACAGATACCTGCTGAATAAGGATCAGAGCTGTCATAAATAATGGCAACCTTAGATGCCAGATTGTTCAGACCGATATACTCAGCGGACTTAAGACCCTGTGTAGGATCGGAGAAGCAGAGACGGAATGCATTCGTTCCTGTGATACAATCTACAGCTGTTCCGGAGGGAGTGATCAGGAACATATTGTCAGCGGAAGCCTCGGCTTCGATTGCGATACAGGGTGCACTGGTTACAGCCCCCATCATAATCTGCATGCCCCAATCCTTCAGATTGTTGTAGGCATTCACTGCTTTCTCTGCATCATGCTCATCATCTTCCATCTTAAACTCAATCATAGTTCCGTTAATGCCGCCCGCTGCATTAATCTCATCCACTGCAATCTGAGCTCCCTTATTAACGGCATCACCATATGCTGCTGCAGCACCTGTCAAGGGACCTGACGTGCCAATCTTAAATACTGTTTTGCCTGTAGAAGCTGCTTTATCACCGCATCCGGTCAGGCATCCCACTGCAAGCATGGTTACAAGTGCAATACTAATAATCTTTTTCACAATCTTTTCCTCCTAAGATTCTGTTGTTTCCGAATAATATTACTCCCAAATCAATCTACTTGTCAACAACTTCCGATATAATCCGGGCTGTTTGCCCTTCTGCATACAGGCACAGCTCCCTCCCCACGGCATATCTTAACAGAAGGTAGTGATATCGGGCTATGTTACTGCTCGCCCAAAATGCTTTATCCTATTTGCTTTGCAACTCGGGATGTCCGTCATAAATCATCAATGTACTTTTTCCCTTTAAGTATCCCGGTATAGCTGGGGGATTAGACTTTTCATTTAATATATCCCTTCTCCACCATATATCTTGTAAGCTTCTCCTGCCCCGCATAATTGCAATGCTGGGAATCCATAAAATCTGTAGCTCCGTCTAACCCGATGGAATCTAATTCATGGAATAAATTGTGAAAGGGTATTACCTGCTCTTCCACATATTCCTCCAACCAATGAAACACCCTTTGCATATAGAACAGATTTTGTCTGGCATAATCATCATCATACAAAGCGTTGTAGGGAGCCACATACAAAATCAGCTCCACCTCATTTTCCTTACATAATGCAATAATTTTATCCAGATATTTCTTCATTTCCTCCGGCATGGGCTCCTTTTCGCTCTTATCTAATACCGGAATTTCCCAATTGTATTGCACCTGGTCAGAAAAAAATGTTCCTCTGGGTGATGTGAGATTCGATTGGAAATCAACTTCAGATAAGTCCTTCCATCTGCTATGATAAAAGCCCAAATCAAAATAATAATAAAGTCTTTCCTCAGGCTCAGCCAAATCCTTAACCCCCAAATGCTTTGCCTCACACCATGGCATACCGTCGAAAAACATATGCGTCATGCCCGGTGTTAAAGTACGAAAATCATTGGCGCAATACAGGGCTTCCATAATGATAGTCTTTGGATGCTGATATTCAATAGCCTCCATCACAGCATAGTAGGTCATTGGCACTGTCTGTCCTGAGGTTGCCATCATAAAGGAATTAATTCCGTACTCCTCATACAGGATATCAGGATTAATAGAACAATACTGATGACTTGTCCCCACAAAAATAGTATCTATGGAATCCCTCTCAAACTGTCTGAACAGGTCGTGCATTGCAGTTCCTTCCTTTTCCCGCAGTACATAAGAGGTTCTTACCATGATGCCCGTAAGTATTCCAAGAAAAAGAATTCCCAGCACAAGTATTTTTATCCTTTGTCTTATCCTCTTCATAAAAGCTCCTTACCTTAAAACTGGAAGTAAATAAACTGGGTCGCATCAAAGCCCGGTCCATATACACCAAACACAAGCACAGACCAAATTCCCACAAAAAATACCAGCCACTGAAACCCAATGCTCTGCTTGGCAAAATGTGCTGTCAGCGACACCTTTTTGCTTCGAAGATAGTCCACCAACAGCATGATACCGATAAATATAAGCAGTACATTAAAGTCCTTGGCATCCAAGCCCAACGTAAACAGAGACCCGTCAAACAGCACCCAGGTATTGGGCTGTGCAAACATATTCTTAAGCATATCCACTGCCTGCCGTATACTTTCTGCCCTAAAAAACATCCATGCAATTGTTACTTCCAAAAAGGTCAGGCAAATCTGAAACAGCTTGTAGGAAAGCACCTCTCTTCTCACCTTCAACAGTACACAAGCCTTATTGCGCAGCTTTTTCGTAAGCTCCCCTCCTACTCTAAGCACTCCGTGAAGCATTCCCCATGCCACATAATGAAAGCTTGCACCATGCCAAAGACCGCTTACTGTAAAAATAATGAGTATATTAATATACTTTCTTACCTTACCCTTTCGGCTTCCGCCCAAGGGAAAATAGAGGTAATCCCGAAACCATGAGGTCAGTGAAATATGCCATCTGTCCCAAAAATCCTTAATGGACACCGCAAAATAAGGAGCATTAAAATTGTTCATCAGTTGAATTCCCATGATTCTAGCCGTTCCGATTGCAATAAAGGTATAGCCTGCAAAATCGCAATAAATCTGTATGGAGAACAATACCGCAGCGACAAGAACTATAAAGCCTTTATATTCATTATAGGCTTCCATATTGTAAACCGTATCCACAAATATGGCTGCCCTGTCAGCAATAATCATTTTTAATATGTAACCATACAGCATAATAAGGGCACCGCTTCGAATTCGATGAAAATCCCAAAGCTTGATATCGGGAAGCTTTTGAATCTGCGGCAAAAAGCTTTTACTTCTCTCAATGGGACCCGCCACTAATTGAGGGAAGAAGGAAACAAATAAAGCATATCTGAAGAGGTTTCTCTCCGGCTCTATCTCCTCCCGATAGACATCAATCATATAACCTACTGCCTGGAATATATAGAAGGAAATCCCCACAGGCAACAATAAATTCAGCGTCACCTCCGGAAGTGTGATATGTAGCAATCCTAATACCTTCTCCAACGCATTCATTGCAAATGCAAAATATTTAAAGAAAAACAAAATCGTAATATTCACAATCACACAGGCTGCTACCACCAGCTTTTTCTTACCGGGCTTCTCCCTAAATCGAGCCAACAATAAGCTGCTTCCATAGGTAATTACAGTGGAAAACAGCAATAACAATGCGTATTGGGGATTCCAGCCCATATAAAAATAATAACTGGATAATAATAACCATATATATCTGCTTTTCCTCGGAATCACAAAATAGACAAGTAATACTATGGGAAAGAATACAAGAAAGTGAAAGGAATTAAAAAGCATTTTATATCTCCCTTGTTCAACAAAATATACCATATCATAGCATAATTCCGCCCATTCATCAATAAGTGCCGGACAAAAACTTCCGATATAATCCGGGCTGTTTGCCCTTCTGCATACAGGCACAGCTGCCTCCCCACGGCATATCTTAACAGAAGCTAGTGATATCGGGTAATCAGGCAATAAGGAGAGGTAGTTTATGAAAAAGTATGATATCGCCATTATCGGAGGGGATAAACGCACGGCTTGTATGGCGTCCGTATTTGCCGGACACGGATACAGCGTAATTTGTTTCGGCACGTCAGATACCTCCGTTCACAGCATGATCCACCATGCCGCCACTCTACGAGAAGCCATTTCCAAAGCTTCTATTATAGTATGCGGTATTCCTCTGGGGAAAAACGGTTGTCTCTGTCTCGAGGGTAATCATCCGAAAATCCCGCTTACAGAGCTGCAGCGCCTTCTGAAAAAGCATCACAGAATCTTCGGCGGCGTCATTCCGGAGGACTTTAAGGCTGTCTGCGAGAAGCGGCAGATTGACTGCTTTGATTTTATGCAGGAGGAACCATTGACTATTTTTAATGCCATTTCCACTGCTGAAGGAGCTATTTTAGAAGCACTTTTGCATAAATCCACACAGCTTCACCAAAGTGAGACTCTGGTGCTTGGGTACGGTCGATGCGGTAAAATACTCGCCGACAAGCTAAAAGGTCTCTCCGCCCATGTTACGATATGCTCCGAGCCTACTCAGGAGCTTGCGGCCGCCAATGCCTTGGGCTTCCAGACCGTGCCCTTGTCAGAACTATCACAGAAGGTCAGTAACTTCGAATACCTGTTTAACACCATCCCGGCAACTGTTCTCACCAAAGCCCTTCTGGAAAGGGTGGAACCAAGTGCATTAATCATTGACATTGCCTCCAATCGGGTTGGTGTGGATTACGAGGCAGCTTCTCTGCTCAAACGCAATGTACACTTCTGTCCCGGTCTGCCCGGGAAATACGCAAGCCTAAGCTGTGCAGAAAAAATGG
Source organism: uncultured Acetatifactor sp. (assembly GCA_964403845.1). Classification (GTDB taxonomy): domain Bacteria; phylum Bacillota; class Clostridia; order Lachnospirales; family Lachnospiraceae; genus Acetatifactor. The sequence goes on along the minus strand of CAYOHU010000033.1, from coordinate 241 downwards.
CAGAATTTGTCCTAAAGAAATTGTAGGGAATGCTTCGCAACTATCTAATGGAGTAAGAATATAAAGGGAGAGATTATGAATATAAAAGATAAAAAAATCGGGGTTGCCCTGACGGGCTCCTTTTGTACCTTTGAGAAGGTTTTTTCGGAATTACAAAAGCTAAAGGACTCAGGAGCAGAGCTTTATCCTATCTTTTCCAATGCCACACAGACCATAGCCTGTCGTTTTGGCACTCCTGAGG
>CAYOHU010000032.1:0-11368 GCA_964403845.1 uncultured Acetatifactor sp. | reverse complement strand
ATTGCTACTCTTACTGCCATTTTAGTTTCCTCCTAAAATATATTAATTTTATATGTTTTGACAAAATGCGAACATATTGTCAGAAACCACATGTCCGATTGTCAAAATTTTATCAGCACAGTTATTTTACCTAATTCTTCCCCATAATTCAAGATGTAATTCAAAAATAATTGGCATTTCTGCGTAAATTTTACAGTTTGTTTAGTTTTCAATAGCTTTTACAGATTTTTTTGGTATACTTATCTTATCAATTATCGTGCAAAGCCTAATGACGGTTTGCGCAGAAATGAGGTTACATATGTCGATTAACGCAGATTGCCACCTACACACCTCCTACTCCGGAGATTCTGATGCTCCCATGGAGGAAATGATTCTCAGGGGAATTGCAAAAGGGCTGGATACCATGTGTTTTACAGAGCATAACGATTATGATTATCCCGTAACGGTTGAGACTCCCGAGGGATTTTTTCTTGTAAATACCGACTCCTACCTGTATGATGTGATCAAATATCGCGAGAAATATGCCGATAAGCTTCGCATCCTTTTCGGAGTGGAGCTGGGTCTGCAGCCGGAGGTTATGCGCAAAAATGCAGTGTATGCCAAATCCTACGACTTTGATTTTATCATCGGCTCCGCTCACGTCTGCCACGGAAAAGACCCTTATTATCCATCCTTCTTTGAGGGTCGTACGGACGCCGAAGCCTATCAGGAATATTTTGAATGTATTCTTGAAAACATAAAAAAATTCTCAAATTTCGACGTTTTAGGGCATTTGGATTATGTTGTCAGATACGGTTCCACCATGGACCGGGATTATTCCTACGAGAAATTCAAAGAAATAATAGATGCTATTCTTACCTTGTTAATTGACAAAGGAAAAGGGCTGGAAATCAATACCGGCGGAATCAGAAAAGGGATGCGTGAGCCGCATCCCTGTATGGACATTCTGAAACGTTACCGTGAGCTTGGTGGTGAGATCATCACAGTTGGCTCAGATTCCCACGATATACACCATATAGCCGACTATTTTGACAGGGCATATGATGTGCTGAAGGAATGCGGTTTCCGTTACTATACTGTTTTTGAAAAAAGAATTGCTGAATTCCGGAAAATTTAAAAACTATTATTTAACACAGCACCACGATTTCCTGTGGTGTTGTCTGCGCAGGAATGCTTCGGGTGGAGCTGTCATATACCACCACCAGATTATGATTTGCGGGACCACCCTGAAAATACTGATTATTGGTTGTACGGATATCCACAGTACCATCCACATTCAGCTGCAATGTCTGTGTCTCATTAATTAAAGACCCATTGTAGTAGGACACATCAATCATGCGTCCGTTTTTCTCCTGAGCTGCCACCACTGCAGTATACTGCGGTGGGTAAATCAGGGGCATCGGCGCGTCTGTGCGATACCAAAAGGTACATTTCATCCCTACAGAAAGTGTTTCCCAATCTACCACAAAGGTGGAAGGATTCATCATAAAATTAACAGTATTGCCATCCATATCCTCAATTGTCACAAAGATCATGCAGCCATCAGCCCGCCTGTTTCCCACTCTTGCAGGAACCATATCAACAATCGTTCCCGTCATCGAACCAAAGGTACTTCTTCGATACGAATTCATTCCTGTAAAGCTCATTCCATTAACGTTCATCCCATTCTGATTCATCCCACTTGAACTCATTCCATCCTGATTCGTTCTATTATAATTAATATCCATTACAATTCCTCTTATAGAGTTTTCTCCCTCCTATGCTATGAAGAGCTTCTGTATCCTGTGAATGTCCTAATTCAGAATTGTTCCTCCGCCCAATACATATTCACCATCATAAAAGACAACTGCCTGTCCCGGAGTGGAGGCACGAACCGGCTTTTCAAAGGTGCAAAGAATTCTTCCCTCCTCCTGTTTTTCAAGCATGCAGTACTCTCCCCAGTGATTATAACGAATCTTTGCCAGAACCCTTCTGGGCTCTTTCAAATCTGACATTCCCATATAGTTTATCCTGTCGCACAGAACCGACGAGGTGAAGACATCCTCATTTTCGCCGATTACGACCTCGTTTGTCCCGGGTCTGATTTCGGTTACGAATACTCTTCTCCCCATGGGAAGCTCCAGTCCCTTGCGCTGTCCCACGGTGTAATGTGTAATCCCCTTGTGCTGTCCCAAAATACATCCGTCCGTACCGACAAAATTTCCCGGACCCGGAACTCTGTCTCCGGCCACTCTGTCAATAAATCCTGCATAATCATTGTCCGGTACAAAGCAAATCTCCTGACTATCCGGCTTATGTGCCACCGGAAGTCCCACCTTCTCGGCAATCATGCGAATCTCATCCTTGGTATATTCTCCCACCGGCATTAGGGTATGGGACAGCTGCTCCTGTGTCAGATTATACAAAGCATAGGTCTGATCCTTTGCCGCCGTCACAGAATTACGAATTGCATATCGACCGTTTGGCATTTTATCTATTCTTGCATAATGTCCTGTTGCAATAAAATCCGCTCCGATATCCAGACTTCTCTTAAGCAGAGACTCCCATTTTACGTAACGATTGCAGGCAATACAGGGATTTGGGGTACGCCCCTGCAGATACTCATCCACAAAATAATCAATCACCTTACATTGGAACTCTTTTTTGAAGTTCATCACATAATAAGGAATCTCCAGATGCTCCGCAACCCTTCTGGCATCCTCCACCGCCGAAAGTCCACAGCATCCGCCATTTTCCTCCTTAGCTTCTGTTCCCTCATCCTGCCATATCTGCATGGTCACGCCGACCACATCATAGCCCTGTTCCTTTAACAAATATGCCGCCACCGAGGAGTCCACTCCTCCCGACATTCCTACCACCACTTTTTGTTTCATATTCCTCATCCTCTAACGGTATTCTGACGTTTTGGGGTAACACAAAAAAGAACTAAAAGAGAAGTCCGTTCAGGGCTTCTCTCCTTTACTCTTGTTAGTATTCCTGCTCTTCTTCATGTTCACTGATATCTGTCTTGGGCTTCTCTAAGCCCTCGATTTTGATTCCGTTTTTCTCCGCATAATCCCAGAGAGCCGCATGGATCGCTTCCTCTGCCAAAAGGGAGCAATGTACTTTCACAGGCGGCAAACCATCCAAGGCTTCCATAACCGCCTTATTGGTTACCTGTAATGCCTCCTGAATGGTCTTACCCTTCACAAGCTCCGTTGCCATAGAGCTTGTAGCTACCGCCGCACCACAACCGAAGGTTTTAAATCGGGCTTCACGGATAATACCGTTCTCATCGATATCCAAAAACATTCTCATGATATCTCCGCACTTTGCATTTCCTACAGTACCAACACCGCTGGCATTCTCTATTTCTCCCACGTTTCGAGGGTTCTGAAAATGATCCATTACTTTTTCACTATACATATCTGTCCTCTTTTCCGACACTTGTTCTTCCAAGCTGTCTCTTCTAATCTTTCCACGTATCAACGATTACTTTTCAACTATTGCTGCGACTTCACAAAATCCTCATATAAGGGAGACATATCGCGCAGTCGCGAAATAATCTGTTTCAGTTCATCCACAACAGCATCCATTTCCTCTTTTGTATTCTCCTCGGAAAGTGTCAGTCGAAGGGAGCCGTGTGCTTCCTCATGTTTCAATCCTATCGCCAAGAGCACATGGGAAGGATCCAGTGAGCCGGATGTACATGCAGAACCACTTGATGCACAGATTCCCTTCATATCCAGCATAATCAGCATGGATTCTCCTTCGATAAAGAGGAATGAGAAGTTTACATTATTGGGAAGACGTTTGGTTCTGTGACCATTCAACCGGCAATAAGGAATCTCCTTTTCTATCCGTTCAATCAGATAATCCCTGAGCGTAAGCTCTTTCTTGGTCTTCTCATCCATAATACGGAACGCTCTTTCTACAGCCGCTCCTAATCCCACGATACCGGGCACGTTCTCCGTCCCCGCTCTCCTGCTTCTCTCCTGCGCTCCCCCGTGTACAAAGGAACGGATTTTTACACCGGTTCTGATATAGAGGAAACCGATCCCTTTGGGACCATTCAGCTTATGCCCACTGGCACTGAGCATGTCAATCTGCATTTCCTCCACATTGATAGGTACCTGCCCAAATGCCTGCACAGCATCAGTGTGGAACAGAATACCATGCTCTTTTGCAATGGCACCTATCTCTGCGATGGGCTCTATCGTACCAATTTCATTATTCGCAAACATGATACTGATCAATATCGTGTCAGGACGGATTGCTGCTTTTAAATCCTCAATACGGATAAGCCCATTGTCGTCCACATCAAGGTAAGTAACTTCAAAACCGTTCTTTTCCAAATACTCGCAGGTATGCAGAATTGCATGATGCTCAATCTTAGAAGTAATAATATGCTTTCCCTTGCCGGCGTAAGCCTCTGCCGTAGCCTTTAGTGCCCAGTTATCGGACTCTGAACCGCCTGCTGTAAAATAGATTTCCTGTGCCTTACAGCCAAGCTTATCCGCAATCAGCTGACGCGAATCACTTACCGCCTTCTTACAGGACGCTCCCAGCGAATAAATCGTACTGGGATTTCCATAATACTCCGAAAAATAGGGGAGCATTGCCTCTACAACCTCCGGCACCGTCCTTGTGGTCGCCGCATTATCTAAATATATCATACCAAACAACCCCTTTCTATATTCTTAACTATCTCTATGTATTATTGTTCCGTCAGTGCACAATGTATACCACCGTACTAGGAAATAATAGCACCAGCTTTCTGTTCTGTCAACTAGGGTGCTGGAATATAATGGAGAAAAGCTTCTCTAAGGTATTGCATGAAACAAATCAAACAACATCCGCTTATCATAGGAACCATGATTCTGACCATAACCGGCTTCGTCACCCGCATCATCGGCTTCTACTATCGGATTTATCTGACCAGACTGTTTGGAGAAGAAGGCATGGGAATCTATCAGCTGTTAAATCCTGTTCTTTCACTTTCCTTTTCTTTAACAGCCGCAGGCTACCAAACCGCCATATCCAAATTCGTAGCAGAACACACAGCCGGCAATCGTCGTTCCATGTTCCGTCCCATGCTTGTAGGATTAAGTATTTCCCTCCCGCTATCCTTACTATGCAATGGGATTGTATTCTTTTGGGCAGAATTTATCGGAAATAATCTGTTATTAGAGCCACGCACCGTTTCCATGCTCCGGATTCTTTCGTTTTCCATTCCCTTAAGTGCGGTTCACTCCTGTATCAATGGTTATTTCTATGGCATAAAAAAGGCGGCTGTACCCGCCTCCACACAGCTATTGGAACAGATATCACGTGTCGGCTGCGTCTATGGAGTCTCTGCTTATGCCCTAAGCAAGGGGCAGCTTCCCACAATTAACGTTGCCGTACTGGGGCTGACCTTCGGTGAACTGGTCTCTATGCTTGTATCCTTAATCATAATCTATTTTACTTATGTCAAGAAGCATACCCTATCCCAACGCTCCGATGCCAAATCCGGATACAGGAAACAACCCTTTCTGCCGGTCTATCGAAGCATACTGGGAATGGCACTGCCGCTTACCGCCAACCGCATCGTACTGAATCTGTTACAAAGCGTAGAGTCTGTTTCTATTCCCACCAGATTAAAGCTCTACGGCTACGACACCTCCACTGCCCTAAGTGTTTACGGCGTACTCACCGGAATGGCACTGCCGCTGATTTTTTTCCCAAACGCACTGACCGGCTCTATAGCCGTGCTGCTTCTGCCCGTTATCTCAGAAAAAAATGCACTTGGAAATACAGATGCCATGAAAAGTACAATTTATCGCACCCTGAAATACTGCGGAGCTCTGGGGCTATTCTGCATGTGTGTATTCAGTTTAGCCGGCCGCCTCATCGGCAGTCTCCTGTTTCACAGTGAACTTGCCGGACATTTCATTACAACCCTGGGATTTATCTGCCCCTTCATATATATGGACACAACACTTTCGAGTATCCTGCAAGGTCTTGGAAAAGCCGGAAATGTTTTTATCATGAATGTGATCAGTCTGTTCGTCCGCCTGGTTTTTGTATTCTTCACAATTCCCTGCTTCGGAATCACGGGATATCTGTGGGGAATGCTGACCAGTCAGTTGCTGCAGAGCATTTTGTACTTAAGCTGCCTGTGGCGGTTTCTTCGAAAAAAAGTCTAAAAAGAGGATGCTCCTCTTCGGAACATCCTCCCTCTGTATCTTAATATTTTGCGAACACCACTCCGTCTGTATTGTCTGCCAACAGATTTCCTGCACCTCCAGCAAAATACCGATATTGCTGTAATACCTGATTCTTCTTCATATCAGATATCGCACGCTTCATGTCAAGAGAGCGGATATCGCTGTCCTGACCGAGATACTCAAAATTATCCTGCTGATTAAAGGTAATGGAAATATCTTCTAACTTAGCATCCCGCCTTGCAGCTGCCTATTTGCTTTGTTTCCATAGTTATATCGGACTTTTCTGCAAAACCTTACAGCATTACTTATTTAATACGTTCTTCAACTCATCCATAAAGGTATTGATATCCTTGAACTCACGATATACGGAAGCAAAACGCACATACGCAACCGCATCCAGTTCCTTGAGCTTATTCATTAACAGCTCACCAATCACCTCACTGGGAATCTCCTTCTCCTCCATGTTGAAGATTTCATTCTCCACCTCATCTACTAATGTGGTAATCTGCTGTGCACTCACAGGACGCTTATGACAGGCACGCAATACACCGGCTTCAATTTTGGAACGGTCATAGGTTTCCCTGTTATTATCCTTCTTAATAATAATCAAAGGAATCGTCTCAATCTTCTCATAGGTGGTAAAACGCTTCCCACATTCATCACATACTCTTCGGCGTCTGATGGAATTATTATCCTCTGCCGGTCTGGAATCAATAACTCTCGTATTTTCATGACTGCAAAAAGGACATTTCATAGGTTTCCCTCCCATTCCCTGCGCCTGCAATGCGGTCGCCTGTTTATCCTTTTCATTATAATAGAAATCAACAGTTGATGTCAACCAGAATTATGTCCGGTCCAATCTGCTTGATATCCTTGTAAGGAATGACAATATCCGGATCACATCGCAGGAAGCTCAGACATTTATTACCTCCCGGCACCATAATCTTACAGATGCACCCTCTGCATTCATCAAATTCCAGATCGCACACCCTCCCCAGTCTCTTACAATCCCTTATATTGATAACATCCTTACACTTTAATTCCGAAAACAGCATACTCTGCCTCCGTTGTCTTCTCTCCTTTTCTATCATATTATGCAGAAAAATCACATCGTACGCTTGGCAATTCACTGAAAAACAGTTTTCTCCATCCTCATCCTGTGACCACGATTTAACAGTATATTTTCTCCCACATTGACCATACTACCATTATACGAAATAAGGACAATATTTCCATTTCAAATCAACCGCAGGACGGAGGCAGTCATGACACAAAATAAAGTTGAAATCTGTGGAGTTAACACCTCGAAGCTCCCTCTTTTAAAGGCAGAAGAAAAGGAAGCCCTCTTTCGCAGAATTGAGGAAGGAGATACCAAAGCAAGAGAAGCTTATATCGAAGGAAACCTAAGACTGGTATTGAGTGTTATCAAACGTTTCTCTTCCAGCAACGAAAATGTAGACGATTTATTTCAAATTGGCTGTGTGGGATTAATTAAGGCTATTGACAATTTTGACTCCAGCCTGAATGTAAAGTTTTCCACCTACGCGGTCCCCATGATTATCGGTGAAATCAGACGCTTCCTCAGGGACAACAACAGTATCCGGGTTTCCCGTTCCTTAAAGGACACTGCATACAAGGCAATTTACGCCCGGGATGCTCTTACCCGGAAAAATCTGAAGGAACCCACGATTGAAGAAATCGCCGGAGAGGTGGGAATTTCCAAAGAGGATATCATTTATGCAATGGATGCGATTCAAAGTCCCATGAGTCTCTATGAACCAATATATACCGATGGAGGAGACACCTTATATGTCATGGATCAGATAAGTGATAAAAAAAATAAGGAAGAAACCTGGGTGGAGCATCTTTCCCTCAGCGAAGCTATGAAAAAACTAAATACCAGAGAACATGAAATTGTATCTCTTAGGTTCTTTGAAGGCAAAACACAGATGGAGGTAGCTGAAATCATCGGCATCTCCCAGGCGCAGGTCTCCCGTCTGGAGAAAAACGCTCTCAGAACCATGCGGCACTATCTGAGCACCTAATGTGGTCAAGTCTCCGCCATCGAAATAAGATGATATAAGCATCGCCCCTGTCTCGAGAAAAAAGTGGAGAAAACCTGTTGAAGCAAGTCCTCTCCACTTTAACCCCGTCTCAGATATTTAACGAAGAATACTAAAGACCATTCGTTGCGATTTCATACGTGTTTCTATTGCGCCTGCGTAAATTCCTGAAGTGATAAGGAACCATCCATACCACTGAGTTCTATCGAAAACATCCTTGTATTTCCTCCGGCATCCACATAAGAAATTCCATACCCCGGAATCGAACCTTCAAATATCATTTCAACCATCAATGCTCTGTCGGCAGTCAATGTTCCGTAATTGAATAGTTTTTCTGATGTAAACTGTATATTACCCTCGTCATCAATAGCTTCAAACTGAAGCTCCAGCACCTTAAATTCCTTTACAGAACCCGTCGTAGTAAACGCGATTCTGGATGAAAAATCACCGGTATATGCAATGTATTCATCATAATCGTCCCTCTCGGACAGCACATCATCCGCCCAATGTATTTCCACCTCTGCATCCTTATTCTGTTCGGGGAGCTGCAGTCCTCCGGTAACTGCAAAGGTTGAAAATGGTGTCAGTTTAAATTCCAACACATTTTCCTCAAGTTCATCCCAGAGTTCCCAGAACTCGTCCTCCGTCATATCGGACACTTCCGAATACTCTGTTTCAAATGCCCCTGTTTGATTATGGTAAATATCGTTCTCATCCGTAAAATACAAATCCTTACAGGACCATTCTGTAGCATCCGGCAAAAGCACATATTGCCCGGCTAACGAACTGGAAGCGCCTCCGGAACCCAGACAGCAAAACTCATTGTCTCCCATCCAGCCCACATAGCTTCTTGACCAGCCGGAGCAGATACAATAGATTTCTTCCTGCACGCAGGTATAAACTGCACAGATATCACGTCCCCGGTATTCTCCGTCCTCTTCTTCGTTAATTGCACATACAACCAGCTCCGGCATCCCGTCAGCATTAATATCCTGAAGCGTATATCCGACACACTTCGACAGTTCTTCAAATAACCCGGAATACTGTGCTTCCGATACACCATTCCCGGCTTCACAGACAAGCTTCGTATCCGTCCAAAATTCCTTTGTCCGAATCATTTCACAGATACCCTCCAACAGTTGCTGATAAACGGACTCCGGTGCATCCGCATCTGTTTCCGCATCCACATCCTTATCCGTATCTGCTACATCCCCGTCTTCCGCCTCCGCCGAAAACAAATCATCCGACTCATTCTGTGACGCAACTCCCTCCGGCGATTCTACACTCTGTTCCGGCTGAATCGTCACCTCACAGCCGCACAATGATATGCATAACATAAACCCGATAATCAAATGTAACACTTTCCCTTTGTTCATTAAATTCATAATCTTCCCTCATTTCGTATTTGTCCGTGATTTACTTGGCTTTGTAATTATATTCATATTCCGTCACATAACCGTAACCAATGCCATTACACGTCTCGGAAACAATATTACCAAATTCATCATATTCATAATTTGTTGTTCTTTCCCGACATCCATCGTCTGAGGAATTTAGTATCCAACTAATCTCGTTTCCATGTTCGTCATACGCATATGTCCCTTCCGTTTTCTGACCTTCACTCTCCATCACATATCGGACTTCTCTTCCCTCCTCGTCATACTCACTTTCGTTTCTGCTCCAGCTGGATCCCCATGAATAGTCGCTGCTGTACACACCTATTGTATGTGCCTTTGTACCATCTGCATAATAAGAGGCTTCCTCCTCACTATAGTCTTTGCACTCATTACCATAATAATCTAATCTGTAAAACAGCCAGGTGTTTTTGACAATGTTGCCATCCGTATCATACACATAGGTCGTTTCCGTGTATTTTTCCTGATCGGGATACGCATCAGAATCGCCAAACATATCTTGCCTGCAGTATATCAATCTTCCGTTACTGTCATAATCATTTAGATATACTGTTTCGGAGCTCGAAAGGCAGCTTCCATCTGTTAAGCTATAGCAAGCCACAATCATTTTCGTCATGTCCCGATACTCATTATACTGATATTCTTCCCTTGTCTCCGTTGTGAATTCATGGGTCTCATCATCTGCATATCTTTCGACGATTGCTGTTATCAGACCGTCTGAATAAACAGCTTCATAATCATAGTACAGATAGTCCTCCTCCGTATAATACATCTGTATTCTTGCCGTTTCCCCCTCCGTTGTATAGGAGTACTCTGTTCGTGCGGAATATTCCGGATTCAAATAATCCTTATATACCTGTGTCAGCAGCTTCCCCTTTCCATCATAGGTACTTAACTCATCACTGCACAGACTGCCGGTATTGTATGACCTGCGGTAAAACTGATTTCCTTCCTCATCCGCCAGATATTCCACTGTCAGTTTTCCGTTCTTATCATACGATTTGTATAAAACAGTTCCGTCATCATTGTATTCTTCCAGTTCATAGTCGCCTTCGTTATACACTGTCTTTTTAGAAACAACTACCGCATTTACTTCCTCTTCAACAGCCGGAAGAATCTCCTCTTCCCTACCTGTCATTCCGTCTGAGTCTTCCTGCTGTGCTGCTTCAGTATTGCTCGGCTGTGTTGCTTCCATGCCGGCATTTTCCTTTTCCCCGACAATGTCATTCTGCTGTTGCGGACTTACGGTGGAGAATGCACAGCCTCCTGCATCAATGGCAAGCACTGCCACCGTCGCGATCACAGCAATCCACCTTCCTCTATCCTCTTTTTTCTTTACGTTTTTTTCTTGTACCGTTACCCGTAGAAGCCTCCCCCCATGAGCGGCTGAAGCCTCAACCTGCTTTCTCTCAGAGTTCCCACTTTCCGAACAAAAAATCACGCCATCTTCTTTCTGTACACCACCGTTTTTAGAAAACATTTTTATCCCCCCCTATATTGTAATTATTTAGTCCCAACCAGAAAATCATGCATTCCTGAATTATGGAAGTCATGCTCAGGCTATTTCAAGCACAGTATACCATTATTTGCACCAGATTAGTAGATTCTTCTAATTATTTCTCAGCACACTGATAATAACTCAATTATCATTCAAAGTCCCATGAGCCTGTATGAGCCTATTTTCACAGACGGCGGAGACACC
>CAYOHU010000031.1:0-11624 GCA_964403845.1 uncultured Acetatifactor sp. | reverse complement strand
ACACCGGTATATGTAATGCTTCCTTTATTATATATGTAGTAATTATTGGACACATCATTGGGCGATATGGAATATATGGTATTCTGTTTATTGCCCTCATCATCCGTACGATATCCAAGACAATACCACACTACCACATCGCTCTGCCCGTCACCGTCCTCATCCGAAGTGAAATCCAGCTGGTAGTACTGTGCATGGGTTTCCGGTACCATGAATTCGTCCTCCAGCTCATACGGATACTTCGTAATCTGTCCGTCATTTACCTTTGTAACCCAAAGATTGGTCACTGCATTGTTTCCGTTACCAACATCACCTTCACCGGCGCTTGCCCAGTCTTCTCTGAAATATACATGCTCGAAGTTCAGATTCAGATACTGATTCCGGAAGGGCTCCGACAGTCCCGTCTCATACGGATAAAAATAGGCATTCATTGTCTCGGCACGATTCCCGCGGTCATTCTTGGAATTGATCAGGGAATAGGTATAGCCCTGCACAAGTCCGGTTGACTGTGTTCTTGCGCTTCTCGGAGCGTATGCCACGTCTTTATTGTATTGCTCCCGGATATTCTGTAATAGCGTCTGTTCAAAAATGTCATCTCCGGAAGCAAGACCCGGTATCTTCTTAACACCATATCGATCCATTCCCACCAGTGAACGAACTGCCTGTGTCAATAGGTAGGAATTATAAGCATCCGTATCCTCTTGGGTTTCTCCTGTGTCGCGATTAAAGAGTCCCACCTTCCCCCGCTCATGGTTCGTAAAGGACAGGGTATCATGGGCAAACAGCACACTTTTTCCGGTATGGATGAAGGTAACCACCGCATCTACCGCAGCCTGACTCAAATTTCCGTAGGTATCTGAGAAACCGAAAATCAACATGTTGTATTTTTCCATGTTAACCGTCCCGTTATCAAACATCTCATTGATCTCGGAAATAGAATAGCATTCCACGCTGATATCGAAGTCATCCTCAATCCCGTCATACTCCACACCATCAATGCTTCCGCCATATATCAGCTTGTGATAGACGTTTTCCGAATCTGCAATGGCAGTCTGCAGATTCAGGGAATCACCATTTCCGTCCTTTCGGATCTGCAGGATGTTCAGAACCTCCTGCTGCAGACCATCCAGCTTTGTAAAGCCCGTCACGCCATTATGTACACAGCTATTGCTCATCTGGGTTATCTGCACCTTCCAGGGAAGAAGACCCTTATATCCGTCCGGTACATCCCTGACCAGCTTATATTCCCTCCCCGCATACAGCTCGTTATACTTCACTTCCTGACCGTTATGCGTGATGGTGATATCATCCAAATTCTCCTGTTTTGCATATTTACCATCCGCATTTACGTCGATAAAAAGCTGACACTGATATTTCGCATCCGCTGATGCAGCACCCTCATTGATGATAGTAAAGGTATACTCCAGCGTGTATTTACCATTATTCGGCTTCACATGATACACATTCGCTTCTTTGGTTCCGTTCGCTGTAAACTTCTCCGCGATGCTGACCTTGGGACGATTCAGGTAGAACCGGAACATTCCCGAATTCGCCTTCACTTCACTTCTGGTATAGAAATTCGCTTTGCTTTTGGCACCATTTACAAATTCATACAGATAGGAGCTATTATCAATCAATTCCTCATTGATCACATTCCTGTTAATATTGGCATTGATATCATAGTCGGACTTCCCGATAAACTCCACCTTCAACGCCTCAGTCTTATTGTTAAAATCTCCAAGGGAAGCCACGCTCACCGGACCATCATAGTGATTATAGTAATACATGTTGTCATCTCTGCCATACAGAGTTAAACGATACCCCTCCTTCACCGTAAAGGAGTTGATATCATGGTCAATTCTATCGTACTCATCCAGATTATCGCTTCCTACCCCAAAGGTCATCTGTATGGAGGTTTCCAGAAAATTGTCTGCATTGTATACCCTGACAGCTTCCGAATCCAGAGGAATGCTTCCTCCCTCAAAGAATTCATCCGACACCACAACAGGATAAGAAGCATTCAGATAATTCTGCAATGCCACCATCTTTTCCGCCGTGATATCATTTCCGCCGTAGCGTACCGGGTTATGATAATAAAGATTATTCGCCCGATCCCTGTTCACATACTCCGTATCCAGCTGTCCCGCAGCAGAAATTCCGGTATAACGGATGTCACCGGTATGGTAATACACCAATCCGTTCATATCAGAATCGTTAAATACGGTTTTCCCGTTCTTCATATTCAGGTAATCCTTATCGGTTCCGATATATATCAGATCATATACCTCATTAATCTCTTCTATCCTGCCGATAAATTCAGCCGTAGTCATTCGTTCGATGGTCACGACAGCCTTCTGACCGGCAGCGCTTCCGTCGTCAATCCAGGAAAGAACCTCCTCCTCTGTTAAATCATAGGAGTTCTCAGCAGACTTGCAGGGCTGAAGCTCCAGAACACGGATTTCCTGCTTCATTTCAATCTGTCTGCGATCTGCATAGTTCATAATATGCCTTACCACCGTAGCCTGGGACACGTTCGTGGGCAGCTGTCCGTACACAGCCGTGGTATCCGCCAGACGGTTGGCATTCTCCGACACAATCTCATCCAGAACCTCACCGAAGCCGGAGGAAATAGGCTCAGTCTGTCCCTCCGTATACAGAGTAAAGTCTCCAAAGGCAGCATTCACCAAAGACGCCGGGGAAAAGAAGCTGTATACCTGCTCCACAACAAAATTCTTATCCTCGTCCACATACAGCCCCTTTAAAAGCCCGTCCTTATCGGGATAGGCAGTCTCCGCAGCCCCCAGACCTACGATTTGATCCGCAAGAGCCCTGGGCGATTCCTGCAGGAACATGGCACTCAAATAAAAGATTTGTGTGTTCTCCAGCGTAGAATTGCTCTCAATCACTTCTCCCAGTCTCTGATACAGAATGGATGCGTCTACGATACACGGCTTTTTGCTGAAAATCACATTTGCAAACAATTCATTCCGCACACTCACACTCAGGTCATTGTCCGCACCGTACTGTGCCATGGCAGCACCACCCGGTTGCTCCGGGAAAGCCTGTGTACCCGAATTCAAATACAGCATATCGAATTCCGGCATTGCATTCGCTGCCTGCAATGCATTCAGCTCAGCAGGTGTGAGTGTGATCACCTTCATTTTGAATTCATCCGTCCGGTTTTCCTCGAAATTAATCACATTCCTGTGAAACCACTCGTTATTCACAAAGCCGCCGGTGTAGTATACGCTCTCCGTGGCAAATGCAGTGGTGAAGCCCACACCCTCCTGCGTCTCAACGAAAACGTAATCACCATTGGTCTTCTCCGTAAACTGCATCACCATATACAATGCGGTGCTGGCGGCGGTCACATCTGCGTCCCAGCGTTCAAAGGTTACCAGATAATAGCCCGTCCCCTGAGGGGTACTGCTCCCCGGCACTCCCGGATTATTGTTGGAAACTGAGTTACCGCTGACAGAGGAAGCCGCATTCCCACTGCTGACCGAATCCTTCACATTCCCCCATCTGGTTGCTTCGTACATTACTCTGCCGTCATAATCCGTTTTCTTATAATGTACCAGCGTGTCGTCATCCATGTCATCACACATATCCACAGTAATTTCATCCTCAGTGGCTACCAGATAACACTGCTCCTGAATATCAAGACCATCCTGTGTAAAGCCCACATATTCAAGCTGAAGCTCGTAGCGGGATGCAGCTGTACTGCTCCCGGTTCCGACCGGCTGAAAATATCCGTACCTCTCCTGATCCGGAAAGGACAATTCCGTGTATCCGTCCTTCTCCCGGGCGCTCTCCTTGTATTCCTTATAAGAAACAGGGAGCTTTTTCCCGTCGCGAAAGCCACGGACAGCATAAAAGGCCTGCAACTTCTGCTCCAGCGCTTCCATGTACGCAAGCCGCTCCTGCGGTGTTCTAAGCCGGGCAAGACCCTCCTGCCAGTTCGACCATACACCGGCTCCGTCCTGCGACCTGACTGACAGTGCCGGCTCATAGCCCGGCACGTAATAGCCGATTTCCGCAGCAGCTGCATCGGGTACCACCTCCAATATGGTATAGGAGCCTCCTTCCCCTCTGCTCTGCACCTTTTGGATCAATCTCTCGATACCAAACAGCGTATCCGCCGCATTTACCTTTAATATTGAGTTTTGAATTCCGCAGAAAACGATGATTCCCACCAGCACAATCGCACCGGCTCCTGCAATTTGCTTTATTATCTTAGACTTCATGATAATAATCACTCCTCTTTGCTACTCAGCATATACCTCAGAAATGGGTTTATTGACCACCACCCTGTTCCGCAGGGTCACATTCTGCATCACCCGATACTCCCTCTGGTTCGAAAAGGTTACATCCAGTCTTACACTATGGCTCTTCTCCAGCTGCGTCAGATCCACAGTAAAGGCTTGTACAAGCTCAGCCATCAGCTCTTCATCTGCGGACTGAGTAAAGCTTCCCGTTCCATCCTTCCGATACTCGGAATAAAAAAGCTTCTGTTCCCCTGACACCCACTTCAGCACACAATATTTATCATCATTATAAACCGTCAGATACTTATCCTTCACCGTAACACCCGCTGCTATTTCCGCATCCGATAAAATCAGACTGTCCGTTCCTCCGGAGGCGGTATACGCGTAGGACACACCCTCCGAGGCATCAATTAACAGCTCCTGCAGCTGATTCATCACAAGCTGTGCCTCATACTGCACCTCTGCCTCCAGAGTCTCCTTCTGATACTGTTTGGATGCGACCAGCGCAAACTCAAAAATAGCTGTGGCAGCAATCACAACAATGGCAAGAGCGACAATGACCTCCACCAGAGAGTATCCTGCATTATTCAATTTTCCCTGTGTCCGTCTCTTCATCCGCCATCACTCATTCTTCTATATAATATTTTCCCGTTGCCGGCACCATAATGATTCTGACAGTTTTTCCTCCGCCTGTAACGGACAATTTCCTGCAGACCACAGAAGACTCTGTTCCTCCGTCAATGGCTTTCGTCAGGAAACCACCCGTGCTTCTGTCGAAGGTGATATACAGCCGATTGGTCTCCGACAGCGTCACCTCCGTACCGTCATCCCTCTCATAGCGAACCGACATTCCGTACTTTCCGATTTTCTTCTCCGTTCCGGACGCGTCAGCAATGATATACACGCCGTCATTCTTGACAAAAACCGTCAGAGAGGCCGCCGCCCTGCTCAGCGCACAGGTCTTTGTACTTCCCAGATAGCTCTCTATCCGGGTCGCACAGCTCTCTGCATCCTGCCTTGTTGCCAAAGAAAGGGATAGTGCTCCTCCGATTCCCACAATTCCGAGAATCGCCACCACGACAATCAATTCAACTAAAGAAAATCCCTTCTGATCTCGCATCCTATCCCCTCCCTTCTCCGGTTATCCTCCGGTTTTGTTCTTTATTCTGCTCTGAGGTTCTGCTCTGAGGTTCTGTTCTCCGGCTTTATTCCCTAGCTCTTGGTCCAATGCTCATAGGTAATCAATTCACCAAAGCTGATATAATCCCCGTGCAGCTCCAGCGCATCTCCCAGACCTTCGTCCAGAATATACTTATCTCCGTCCCGGAAATAGTATTCCAGTATCGTCTGCCCCGGATGATCCGGCATCCCGGTCTTCAATATCCTGCGAAGCTTCTCCGTATTCCCTGTGATTGCTGTAACACCATCGGCAACCGTCACAGACCCTCTGGCAATGACAATCCCCTTAAAATTCTGCTCCAGCACCACATCACCTGTGGCAAGGATCAGGCAGATTTTGTTCTGGGGATCACTGTTGTAATGATAAGCAGTGCTGTTGATATTGTTGATTACAATCGCGGCTGCATTTCCTTCCCCATCAGCGGTATAGGTCAGTCCGGTTGCCGCCGGAACACCGGCAAATACTGCGTTATCAGCGGTTCCCTCAACCGCGCTGTACCTGATAATATTGTCAAACACCGTCCTCGACTTCTCCGTTGCAGATAAATCCTCATATTCCTGCATCAGCTTCGTTCCCAGCGCCCTGAAGCGTCTCTGATATCCTGCCGATTCCTCCCGAAGCTGATTTTTCTCCGCCTCCGACAAATAGGCTCCGTTGTTCACGTTGCTCTGTAATTCCAGAGTGCCGCTGCCTGAGCCAAAAATCATATTTCCGTCCGTCATCAGCCGGATATACCTGCCGCTGGAAATAATCTCATCCACATAGGTCTTCATAAACTGATCCAGCTTATCCTTATTCGCCACATAATATTCCCGGAAGTATTGGGATGCCTGATCCGTGTCAAAATCCACATAATAATAAATCAACTGTTTGCCATTGATATCCGTCACATAAACCTTCCGGTAGCCCGCTCTGTCATCCGGCTTATACTCCTGAAGTGTCTTATTCAGCCCCTCCACTACTGTTGTGAAGGATACCTCTTCGAACCCGGTACCCAGATTGGTCTCATACTGCCTTAATTTCGCGTATTCCTCCGCAGTCATGGGATTTCTGCCAATCAGCGTCTCTCCCTCACTGACACCGATACACTCAGGAGGCACCAGATAGGCAATCTGATTGCTCTTTACTTCAATGGATTCCCCAAAATTCACAATCGTGCTGCCGTTAATCCCTTCCGCTTCTCCCACAATATCACCGCGAAGCTGGGCACTGCCTGCCAGCAGCAGCCTTCTGATTCCGCTCATATCAAGTGTGGTCTCCGTACCGTTAATCAAAATCGCGCTGCTCTCGCCCTCCTTGGCCAGCACAATTGGGCCGTCACTTAGCCCCACACCGTTTCCGTAACCATAGTACTCTCCATTTAAATCCACTTCACTTCCCCGGGCACTCAGAATCAAATCATTTGCCACATAGGTGCGCCCGTTGATGCGCAGCTCACCACCCTTTACCAAAATCTCATTGGTCCATAAATCCATTTCTCCGTCAGCCGCAAGTAAACCGGTCTGGGGAATACTGATATCGCCGCTGACCACCAGCCTTTGAGCACCGTCAAAGCTCCATCGCGTGCCCTCCTGCAGCGTCATGCCGTCAGCACCGGCATACACATTTGCACCGAAGGTCACTACGCTGTTATTGTTCGATGACAGCTTCTGATTTGCTATAATACAATACTCGAATACATCCGGCATCTCCAGAGGATGCACCAGATTCAGGTTGGGTGCTGCCATCCGGATATCCGTCTTAAGGTAGGTCAGATACCCTTCCGGGTCTGTATAGGAAACCACCACGTTCTTAAGCACCACGCTGTCCGCATCCGCCTGCATGTCGCAAGCCTCACCGTTCGCATTGACCCCAACATAGGCCTTAATATCATCACTGAGGAACCCTTCCAAAACCGTTCTGTCATAAACTCCGCCTGTGCCGGCCAAGCCCACGGCTGCCTGCAGAGACTGAAGATACCTCTGATTAAAACGCAATCTTCTGGCCTCCTCAGAGATATCGCCTGCATAGTTTTGCATCACCACCCGATAGGCATCCGATGCCGCCTCTGACATTTTCTTCTGTAATCCCAGATTAATCTGTTCCAGAGCTCCTTCTGCGGAATAGAAATTCTCCTTGGCTTTGCGGTCTACTCTCTTCATATACACATTCATCATGGATACCGACAAAACCGCAGCTACCAGCACACTGACAAAGGCAATGATCACAATGACCATTGACAATGCAGCTCCACGGTTATCCTTTTTCATCCTCATCGCCCGGAGCCTCCTTTCCGTTTTCTTCCCTAATCTATTCTGCTTCCCTCCATGGTCATCATACGCATGTTCTCAGGGAAGCCGGCTGCTTTTGCACCGTCCTCATATACACTAATCTGAAGGTCATACAGCCTGTCCTCCGCAACCGATTCATACAGCCTCGGTGCGGAAATATTTTCAAGTGCCACTGAGGACTCGTTTAATTTCACCTCACGAGCACCCTGCAGATTGGTAAACACGGTGCCATCCACCAGATTCACACCTAAATTCGTATATAATTTCGTCCGCATGGCACCCTCTGCAGAACCGGGCTCCTTTAGGTTTAGCTTCACACGGTAGGCATTTTCATTCTCAATCGTTGTCACATTTACATCGCCCGTATCCTGCTTCAGCAGATAAAAATTTACCGGCAGGGAGCTGTTATTCACATAATTGATAACATCCCGTGTAACGCCTGCCGCATATAACGGATAATAATACAAATAGACGGTTCTGAGTTCCTCAGCCGTCTCCGTACTGTCGAAATAGGTCTGTGTGATCGTGTATACGGCACTGCCGTAAGTATATTTGTGCTGCATCACCACCCGGGTTCTGTGATCTCCGCCTGCCATATTGGTTCTTTCAATATTGACGGTAATCTCACGGTTCATACCGGTGCGAATGGCGTTCTCCGACGGACCGGGATAAAGCTGATTGTACAGCTGTCCCACCGCTGTGTCCGTATAGTCGGCCTTCTGAATCCCGACAGCATCCCTGTTCATATCAATGACAGGAAGCTGCACCAGCTCCGTGGTATTGTACTGTATCTTGTCCGTAATGGCCGCATTGCGATAGGCGGTAGCGTCCAGCGTCACCAGCACGTCATATGCCGATACATCCTCCCTTACGCCCGCAATTTCAAATTGATAGACACCGGGGCGGGCGGAATCCGTAACCAACTCCACTGCATCAGCAATGCTTCCTCTTACTCTTCCCGGATCCAAAATATGAAAATCCGCAGCCGGATTCTGAAACTGCTCCACAATCGCTTCCAGTGGCTCCGCCTTAAAGCCCTCCATCACACTCTGCGCCACCAGAGTGGCTTTGTGTGTCCTTTTTGCCTTCGCATTGGTATTTGCAGCAGTGATAAATGAGTGCATGAAAGGAACTACCACAATTGACAACACAACCATGGCAATCAGTACCTCTAACAAACTAAGACCTCTGTTATCCCCCTTAAGCTGTCTCATCCTGCCTGCCTCCTGCTTCTTCCCTATCTGTCTATAAAATCAAAGGTTCCGAAAATATTATCGGTTCCAATAGACATGTAAGGAATTTTCGTGGCTTCATACTCCCTGTCAGTGCCCGTCAGGGTGAAGAGATTCATGGCTGTAGTGCCATGAAGATGTCCTGTGCCTTTGTCATAAGCCATGGTCACAGTCTCTATGGATCTGCGGTTCGGATCCTGCACGATACTGTTCACGAAACGCTTCATGCCATCATAATCAAATTGCTGCGTATATGTAATCTGTTGCTTCTCCAGCGAGTAAACACGCTCCACAGCCTCATCCGACTGATTCAGTCTCACCATGGTGGGTGCGGCACTGTAAACCACTGTGGGGTCACTGATTCCGATTGCGGAGATATAGGTATTCCGGTCCTGACTCTCCAGCTCCACCGCATACATAATGGCATCCTCTGCTCTTGACTCCGGCGGGAAATTGGCAAAAATGGAATTCACCTCCACAAGCATCTTCTCCGTCTCATCAATATAAACATCCTTCTTCCCTGCAATCGCTTCCAGCTCTGCTACACGCGCCGCCTGTCTGGAATTCTCCGCAGACAGAATATCCGTCTTCTCCAGAGTCGGCAGATAGAACTGTGCATAGACCAGTACTGCCGCCAGCACACCCAGGAAGGCCAGCAGAAACATTACCTCATTCTTCTTTATCTTCATGACCGTCCACATCCTTTCCTGCTACTTAGTCTCTTCCTGCCTGTCCGCATAGGTACAGGTCACGGAAAAGCTTACAAGATGCATACCATCCTCATTTTTCTCATCCGTCAATCCTGACGTCTTCACCACCTCAATGGACTCAAAGGCACTGATTTCCTGCAAAACCTTTGCAGCCGCCTCCTTGGAACCGATTTCAATATTCATGACCGCGTTATCCGCAGCTGCTGTCATGGAAATTGTGTGGATATCCGAGGGCATCTTCTGTTCCAGTTCCTCTATGAACGCAACCAAATTATCATTGTGATTCTCCGTAAGCTCATACATCGCCTCAGCATCCAGCCACAGTGTCTGTGTGGCCTGATAGGTATTGTACAGCTCCTCCACCGGCTTTAGCTCCTCAAGCCTTTTAAGGAGTCTTTCATTCTCCTCCTTCGCCTCCTGATAGGGCAAAAGTGCAGTCACTGCAAGCACACAGGCAATGGCTATCCCACCTAAGAAAATCAGAACCGGTAAGCTGCTGTCCTTTCCTGCGGAAGCTGTCGCTGCCTTCTTCTCCGCCTTCTTTTGCTCCTTCTTGCCGGGAAGAACCAGGTCCAGAGGATGCATGGTCGCGCCGATACACGCAATATAATCTCCCAGACTTGCAGTATTGAAATTCTTGGGAGCGGAGAGTCCCGAAACATCACAGATGGTCTCCACCGGAATCGCCAGACGCTCCTGCATCAGCTCCTTCATTCCCTTAAAGGAGCCTCCCAGTCCCGTGATATACACTCTCTCGATGGGATGACCATTGGACTTAGGATTATGGAAATCAATCACTCTGGCAATCCCGTTGATAAGGGGTTCCAACGAAGCGGTAAGCTCATCCTCTCCATATTCCTCGCTTCCTCTTCCCCCGTGAATATAAATATTTTCGCGTAAATCCTCAATGGCTTCCCCATATCCGTACTGATAGGCACTATCGTAGCCTTCATCGTCCGCATTTCCCAGCATGAGCTGAACCACATCATTCACACCGTAGCCGATGCTTCGCATCGACATCAAATGACCGTCCTGCACCACCATAAGCAGAGTGGAATACTCTTCTATTTTGGCGACCATCCGGGTGCCGCTGATACAGGTATCCTTCACCGCCTGAAACAGGCTGTTTCCGATATAATCCAGTGACTGGACCTCCAGCCCACAGGCTGCTGCGAAATCATAATATCCCTGCAAAAGTGCCAGAGGTGCAGCTAACACCTGCACCTTATGCTTCTTGGTTCCCTTCTCGTCCACCAGCTCCCCAAGCAGGGTATGGCTGACCTTGTATTCAGACAAATCCACGGGGAAATATTCCTCCGCCTTTGCCGCAATCACTTCGCCAACCTTGCCCGGCTTCACGTAAGGAATCGTCACCTCACGAGTCGCGATTCTTCCGGAGGAGATGGAGAAAATCACCTTCTTCGCTCTCACCTTATGAACTGTCAGCGCCTTTTTCAGCGCCTCCACATACTCTTCATTGGCATGTAGGATGCCGTCAACAATTACTCCCTCAGGGGTGTTCACCATGAAGCTTTTGTACACCTTGGGGTTCTTGGACTTGCCTTCCATCTCACATACTTTGGTAACCACCTGGCTAATCTCGATACTCAATACTCTCGATGACACAGCATTTCCTCCTCCTGTGTTGCTTACAAGCAGCAAACATTTTATATACGTCAAAACCGCCATAGGAAAATTTTCCACGGGCGGATATTGTTCTCAACCTTCATTTAAAATTCTTCTATCGTGAAATTCACCTATCGTTTCGTTCGTCTCTCTTTTTCTTCGTCTACAGTGAATCTCTCATCTATGTCAAATCATCAGCATGCCCAAATACCACTGCAGAAGCTGTTCGCCCCACAGGGCGGCTATCATGACACCTACCGAAAGGTAGGGGCCCATGGCAAGTACATGGTCAGCCTTCGTTATTTTCATCCGTGCAATATGCACCACAGAGCCGATAA
>CAYOHU010000030.1:0-11668 GCA_964403845.1 uncultured Acetatifactor sp. | reverse complement strand
TTTTGCTTTCTTAAGCATTTCTGTTGCGGAAACTAACATTTCAGATACCTCCATTGTATTCTTAATATGAATTAACAAAATTTCCTTGCTACCAATATATCACACTTTTTGGGAAAAGCAAAGATATCTTGTTAAAATATTATCTATACTGCCTGACCGTTTAAGAATCTCTCAATGTTGTCCACTGCTGTCTGCTCATCTGTTCCTTCTGCCGTCACAGTAAGCAAATCCCCATTATCCAGCCCGAGACTCATCATTCCCATGATACTCTTTGCATTCACCCTCTTCTCACCGGACTGAATATAAACAGTGCTTTCATACTTACTTGCTTCCTGTACCAAAAGCGCTACAGGTCTTGCCTCCAGACCATTCTCCAATTTAATTTGAATGCTCTTTGATTTCATAGCTTCCTCCTCCTTTCACTCTCTGATTCTATCTGCAAGTTCACTTATTTTTCTTAATCTGTGATTAACTCCGGATTTTCCTACCGGTGAACTCAGATAATTCCCCAATTCCTTAAGCGGTGCATCCGGATTTTCTAAACGTACCTCCGCAATTTCACGCAAACTCTCCGGCAGATTTTGCAATCCGTAATGATCCCTGATATACTCAATATCCTCAATCTGCCTTGTGGCAGCATTTACCGTTTTGGTTATATTAGCCGTCTCACAATTCACACGCCGATTCACCGAATTGCGCATTTCCTTCAAAATGCGCAGATTCTCAAAATCCATCAGTGCCTTGTACGCCTCGCAGATATTCAGCAAATCCACAATGCAGGAGCCTTCCTTTAAATACACCACATAGTATTTCTTACGAAGCACAATCTTTGCATCCAGCTCGAAGCCCTGCATAACACTCCGTAATTGCTCTGCCTTGTCCTCTTCGGTGCACACAAACTCCAAATGATACCCCTTCTGCGGATCACTCATGGAGCCCACACTCAGAAAAGCACCTCTTAAAAACGCCCTCTGACAACAGGAATTCTTAATGAGCAGCCCATTTACCGGCTCCTGCAAATCCCCGATTTTTGAAAGGAATCCCAACATCTGTTCCTCGTTTATGAGACCGTCAGCATCTATATTAAATGTTTTTTTCAATAATGTAAAGCCTTTTGTTACCACGGATTCATTTTCTGTCTGAAACCCTATGGTATAATTGCCCTCGGCGTCACGTCCGTATTGCCCGCAAAAATGCATCATCGCCGCCAGCTCTGCAATCTGACAATGCCGTGCCGGACTAATATGCTTTATCAATTCATCCTTCACATCGCTTGAAAATGACACTCTTGTCACCTCTTACACTTTCCTGGCAGAATCAACTCTGATATCTCTGTGATGCAGCTTGATACCATAGTTCCCCTTATCCTTCATTCTCTCATACAGCTCATTCGCCAATGTCACGCTTCTGTGCTGACCTCCGGTACATCCGATTGCAATCACCAATCGGTATTTTCCCTCCTTAATATAGTTGGGCATCAGAAAGGCAACCATATCTTCCAGTTTTTGTATGAAAACCTCTGCCTCACGTGCCTTCATTACAAAATCTCTCACCGGCTTATCATTTCCCGTCATGGGCTTCAGTTCATCAATATAATAGGGGTTGGGCAAAAAACGCACATCGAATACCAGATCCGCATCTGCGGGAATTCCGTATTTAAATCCGAAGGACATCACCGTAACCATGAGACTATTATATTCTTCATTCTGCACAAAAATACGCTCAAGCTCCGC
Organism: uncultured Acetatifactor sp.; assembly: GCA_964403845.1. Taxonomy (GTDB): domain Bacteria; phylum Bacillota; class Clostridia; order Lachnospirales; family Lachnospiraceae; genus Acetatifactor. Next base: position 9,935 of record CAYOHU010000030.1, on the reverse strand, counting down.
CTTTAGCTCCCTTGTGAGCAAATTTGACGTATCAAGGACGTAGTCCGCATTCTTGCGAATCCTTTCAAGTATCCTGCGCTCCTTGCGCACACCTTCCTCAATTCTGCCATCCTCTGACAGCGGATGCACGCGTCTGCTTTCCTTGTAGCGTTTAATCAGGGCATTCTCGTCCGCATCCATAAACAGAATTTCAAATTGATAGCCCTTCTCACGCAGCTGATCCAGAATCTCTATCACATCCTCAAAGGACTGGTCCGCACGCACATCCAGTCCCAGAGCCACCTTGGTAATCTCACTGTTTGGCATGGCGATCAACTCTACAAACTTCTCTATGAGCGAAACCGGAAGATTATCCACACAATAGAAACCCATATCCTCCAACATTTTCTGAGCGGTACTCTTTCCGCCGCCGCTCATTCCCGTTACAATCACAAATCTCATTTTTTTCCAATCTGTGCTTTCTGCACTACTCTTGTACAATTTTCATCAATCTGTACAATTTTATTACGTCAACGTGAGCTCGGAAAGCTTCCCCAAAATACAACCTCCGGCTCCAGCTCCACCTTGAATTTATCTTTTACCCTCACCTGAATCTCGCGAATCAGTGTGATTACATCCGTTGCTGTCGCATCTCCGGTATTGATCACAAAACCGCAATGCTTATCGGACACTCTTGCTCCGCCTATCTGAAAACCTCTCAGCCCGGCATCCATAATCAAGGCTCCTGCGAAATGTCCCTCCGGACGCTTAAATGTACTCCCGGCACTGGGATATTCCAAGGGCTGCTTCTCTCTGCGTTTCCCGGCCAGCTCATCCATGGTTTGCCGGATTGTTTCTTTATCCCCAGGAATCAGTTCAAATGACACCTCCGTCACTGCAAAGGATTGATTCCTGATTGAACTGTATCGATATCCAAACTCCATCGTGGCATTGCTCAGCTCCAATATTTCTCCGTATGAATCCACCACTGTCACCTTGGTCACGACCTGACTCATCTCTCCGCCATAGGCTCCCGCGTTCATCACAACACCGCCGCCGACGGTTCCCGGTATTCCTGAAGCAAACTCCAACCCGGTCAATCCGTATTCCATGGCCACTCGGGCCACCTGAGACATCAGGGCGCCTGCCTGAGCAATCACACAGTTCCCTTCCACCAGAATGCGGTTCATACATCTTCCGATCTGAAGCACCACCCCGGGGTAGCCATCATCACTGACCAGCACATTACTTCCGTTCCCCAGCACCACAAAGGGAATTTCTACCTGCCTCAGATACCGTTGTACCTTCTGCAGCTGTTCTGCGTTCTCCAGTTCCACCAAACAGTCGGCAGGCCCTCCCACCCTGAAGGTGGTATGGGCCGCCATTGATTCCTGAGTGTGAACATTTTCTGATCGTACAAAGCCCCTTAAGGCCTCGATCACTGCATCACTAATCATTTTATATTTTCCTTCTATTGCTTTTAAACTATTGATTTAGTATTAATCCGGCTGCGCCGAAGATTCCCGCATCATTTCCTAAGGTTGCCAGTGAAAATTTAGTGTTTCTGCATGCGGCAAACGCATATTTTCGGAAGGCAGGTTCGATATATCTCAGAAGAATCTCCCCCGCCTTCGATACACCGCCACCAATGACAAAAATTTCCGGATTGACAGTGTTTGCAACGGCAGCCAGACCCTTTCCGAGATACTCACCAAACTGCTCTGCAATCTCAAGTGCCACAGCATCCCCTGTCTTTACCGCATCAAACACGGTCTTCGCAGAGATTTCTCCCTCACGCAACACACTTGGCTTCTCATCCTTTTCCAGTCTTCTCTTTGCAAGACGCACAATTCCTGTTGCAGAGGCATACTGCTCTAAACATCCCTTATTCTTACAGCCGCAGGCTTCCGTCTCCTGATCCTCAATGTGCATATGCCCAATCTCACCGCCTGCGCCGTTTGCACCAATCACAATTTTACCGTCAACGATAATGCCGCCTCCAACACCGGTTCCCAAAGTAACGGCAACCAAGTCGGAATAGCCTTTTCCGCCTCCCTGCCACATTTCACCGAATGCAGCTACGTTGGCATCATTTCCGGCCTTCACGGGCAGATTCAGATATCCGCCCAGAACCATGGGGATATTGAACACTCCCCAACCGATATTAACAGCACCGTTTACCAGAGTGCCTTCCCTGTCTACCGCGCCGGGAGCTCCTACACCTACCCCTTCAATATCATCCTGATCAATTCCTTTTTCCTGCATTTTGGCTTTAATGCTATCTGCTATATCCGGCAGAACAGAATCTCCGCCATTGTCCTTTACAGTGGGAATCTCCCATTTATCCAATACACATCCGTCCTTGTCAAACAGACCGATCTTGACGGTAGTACCTCCAATATCCACTCCAAACGCATATTTTTTCATCGTTTCTTATACCCTTTCCGTTCTATTACGCCATTTATGTCATTTCTTCTTTAATTCCCTGTTTTATGTCCTTGGTTTATTTCTTTGGTTTATTCTTCTTCTCTCTTTCTTGCCAGTGAGTTCTGCACACGGCTGTACAGCTCCTGTGCCGCATTGTAGCCCATCTTCTTCTGACGATGGTTTACTGCGGCTGATTCGCAAATAATTGCCAGACTCCGGCCGGGGCGAATCGGTATATTATGACAAACCACCTTATTTCCCAGATACTCTGTATAATTCTCCTCCAGACCCAGTCTGTCATACTCTTTATCTTTGTCCCAATCCTCCAGATTAATGACCAAATCAATCTGTTGGGTGTCCTTGACGGAGGATACACCGAACAAAGCCTTGACATCCACGATGCCGATACCTCTTAACTCAATAAAGTTCTTGGTAATATCGGGTGCGGAACCAATCAGGGTATCGTCACTGACCTTGCGAAGCTCCACCACATCATCCGTTACCAGACGATGTCCTCTCTTAATCAGCTCCAAGGCTGCCTCAGACTTACCGATTCCGCTTTCTCCTGTAATCATGACACCTTCTCCGTAGACATCCATCAAAACCCCATGCACGGAAATACAAGGTGCCAGCTGTACATTCAGCCATCTGATAATCTCTGCCATAAAGGATGAGGTTGACTTTTTGGTGGACAGAACCGGAATATTCTGTGCCCTTGCTATCTCAAGGAAAATAGAATCCGGCTGCAGCTCTCGGCAAAATACCACAGCAGGAACCGCATAAGACATCAGCTTCCCGTAAATCTCTCTCTTGCGGTCCTCGCTTAAGCCTTCCATGTAAGTATATTCCACAAAACCAATCACCTGTAGTCTGGTCGCATCGAAGTGTTCAAAGTAGCCTGCCATCTGCAATGCAGGACGATTGATATCCGGCTGCGTCACCTTCATACCTTCCACATCAATCTCAGGAGTCAGATTCTCCAATTTCATTTTCTCAATAATTCGGACTAAACTTACGCTTGCCATGTTTCCTCCATTCCGGGACATCTTGTCTGAAACAGATACCCTACATTATCCTTGATTGTAACACAGGGGCTTCGTTATGGGAAGAGATAGTAATGGTAAAATTTACTCCCCCGCGTCTTTTTTCTCCCGTGTTTTAAAAAAAGCTACAACCTCCCGTGCAATTCTCTCATTCATTTCGGGAATTTCCAAAAGCTGCTCCACCGTAGCATTCTTGATTTCCTCCAAGGATTTAAAATGACGCATCAGTGCCTTTCTTCTGGCCGGTCCTATGCCCGGAATGTCATCCAGCGCAGATTTTACCTGCGTTTTGCTGCGAAGAGAACGATGATACTCTATCGCAAACCGATGCGCTTCATCCTGAATTCTCGTAATCAGCCTAAAGCCCTCTGAATGAGTATCAATGGGAAGCTCCTGATTGTTAAAGTACAACCCCCTTGTCCTATGATTGTCATCCTTTACCATACCGCATACCGGAATGCAAATCCGAAGCTCCTCCAGAACGGACAGTGCAATATTCACCTGTCCGCGTCCGCCATCCATCAGAAGCAGATCCGGAAATTTGGCAAAGCTGCCGTATTCCTGTTCCAGCTCTTTCTCCTGCAGCTCCTGACTTTCCTCCATTCCGTGTAAAAAACGTCTGGTCAGCACCTCCCTCATACAGGCATAATCATCCGGTCCAGATACGCTTTTAATCTTAAACTTGCGATAATCATTGCGTTTTGGTTTTCCTTTTTCATAGACCACCATGGAGCCTACATTTTCAAAACCGTTGGTATTGGAAATATCAAAAGCCTCCATTCTCTCAATATGCTCCAGCCCAAGCAGTCCCGCAATCTCTTTCACGGCACCGATTGTCCTGCCCTCTTCTCTTTTTAATTTTTCCCTGTCCTGACTGAGAATCAGCTTCGCATTCTGCGCCGCCAGCTCCACCAGCTTCTCCTTGCTCCCTATTTTCGGTACACGAATATAGACTCTGCCGCCTCTGCGTTCCCCAAGCCACCTTTCGATCAGCTCCCCATCCTCTATTTCATATTGAAGCATCAGTTCTTTGGGAATAAAGGGGGTTCCGGCGTAGAACTGCTTGATAAAATCCTGCAAAACCTGAGGCTTGTTGTTTTCCGACACATTTGTCATGTAATAATGTTCCCTGCCGATCAGCTTTCCGTCACGCACGAAAAATACCTGTACCACCGCTTCCGACTCATCCTGATAAAGCGCAATGACATCCTTGTCGTCTCCTGCGCTATCCGTGATTTTCTGTTTTTGGGATACCGCTTTCACGCTGGCATACAGATCTCTGTACTTAGCCGCCTCCTCGAATTCCAACATCTCGGCAGCGCGCTGCATCTTCTCCTCCAAATCCTTCAGTATAATATTGTAATTCCCATTCAAAAATTCAAGAGCACCCGCAACCTGTTCTCTATACTGCTCTTTCCCGATATATTCCTGACAGGGCGCAAGACACTGCTTGATATGATAATTCAGACACGGTCTCTCCAGTCCGACATCTCTGGGCAGATTTCGATTACAGGTACGAAGCTGATAAAGCTTGTTCAGCAAATCAATGGTATCTTTCACCGCTGCAGCACTACTGTACGGACCGAAATATTTAGACTTATCTTTTTTCATGGTACGGGAAAATAAAATGCGGGGATACTCCTCCCCCATCGTCACCTTAATATAGGGATAGGTTTTATCATCCTTTAAGAGAGTATTGTACTTGGGCGAATGCTCCTTGATCAGATTATTCTCCAGTACCAATGCCTCCAGCTCAGAATCCGTAACAATATATTCAAATCGAGCAATCAATGACACCATCCGGTCAATGGCAGGACCTCTGCCGATATTCTCCCGAAAATAAGAGCGGACACGGTTGTGGAGATTTATCGCCTTCCCCACATACAGGATTGCGTCGCCCGCATCCCTCATAATATAGACCCCCGGCTCCTTCGGGAGTTTTTTTAATTCGTCCTCAAACGATTTCTCTCTCTTTATCTCATCTGACATCCGGCTCTGACTCCATCCATGTTGATTTGAATGTAACTATTCAGAGCCACGCAAATCTGTGAATGCACGGCTGCCATGCTTGCATGAGCAGAAGTGTATTTACAGATTTATGCGGCGAATGGGATGCTGAATAGTTATATTTGAACTTATTATAGCAACAAAAACTTCTTTTTGCCATTACAATTTAATCCCTTAGAAAGCTTACAAAAGAAGCACAAAATGCCGCTTAAACAACATCCTGTGCTTCTTTTATTTCATTCGGTATAACTCATGCGAGTTCTTCCAAACCGCCTGTCTTACCTCTTCCTCCGTAATTCCCTTAATGTCAGCCAATGCCTTCACCACATAGGGAAGGTTTAAAGAGCTGTTTCGCTTCCCGCGATTTGGCTCCGGAGCTAAATATGGGCAGTCGGTCTCCAGCACAATACGCTCCAATGGAATATATTCTGCCGCCTCTTTTAATTTTTTGGCATTCTTAAAGGTCAACACGCCGCCAATCCCCATAAAAAATCCCATATTCAGGAAGATTTTGGCAGTTTCCTTCGTGTATGCAAAGCAATGAATCACTCCACCGATTTCCGATGCTCTCTCCGCCGTCATGATATCCACAGTATCCTTTGCGGCATCTCGGGAATGAATCACTACCGGTAAAGACAGCTCTCTTGCCAAATCCAACTGTCTTGCAAACCACTTCTGCTGCAAGGGACGCTCCGGCTCCTCCCAATGATAATCCAGACCAATTTCCCCGACTGCCAGGCATTTCTCCTGCCTGCACTGCTCTCTCAGCCATTCAAAGCTCTCTTCCGTCAGTTCCTTTGTCTCGCTTGGATGAATGCCAAGTGCTCCATAGACATCATCATAATGATTCATTAATTCTATCGTCTTCTGACAGGATGCCATACTGGCTCCTATATTAACCAGCTTCGCAATTCCCTGCCTCGGAAGCTCCCTCAGCAGCTCTTCTCTATCCGCATCAAATGCCTCGTCATCATAATGTGCGTGTGTATCAAATATTGGGGTCATTATTTGCTCCTACCTTTTTACTTTGCACTCCTGTCTCATCAGATAGGCTATCAGCATATTATATTTTGCGTCATGCTTTTGTATCACGCATCCGCACTTAACACCTTTTTCCTTATTTTCCAGCCTGACAATCTGAGCAACGACCTTGACCTGTGCACCGGTGATCTCATGTACAAAGGAAATCGCCACCTTATCTCCCACATCCAGCTTGCCATCACCCACAAGAAATGAGATACCGGTTGCCGAAACATCATGAACATAGCCCTTTAGTACATTCATGGTTCCCAACAATTGAATATCCGCCTTTTCTCCGACTCCAAACCTCTTCGCCCCTCTGCGGTTCTCTTCTGTGGCGTCCTCATTTGAGATCAGACAATGATACACTTTTCCCTCGAACTCTCTTTTGACAATAGCTCTCAATTTGTACTTATAAAGCTTTTGGTCGTCCGCATTGGTTACCGTTGCATAGCACGCAACAGTTTCAAACACAAGCAATTGTCCGTTGTAACGAAGTGCCTCCACCAACGCCATTTTATAGTCTCCGACTTCATAAGGCCCCACCATCTGAGTCTCCAGAGTCACTTCTTTTCCTTCTTTATTTTTTACATTAATCGATACTGTCGAGCCATTGGCCATCTCATTGATATACATATATGACACCCCTACTAAACATCCCATCTACAGCATCTGCTTTTGCACGTTCGTTCGTCGGTTCTCCTTCGCCTCATATAACAATCGGTCTGAACGCTTCATTATCTCTTCAAAGTTCACCTTGGAATCACAGATAAACTCCAGAATACCAATTGACATCTCAACATAGTAAGGCTTGTCGCTATTCTCATTAAACTCTCTTCCGGCAGTCGCAAACTCGCTTTCAATACGCTCCTTAAATCCGGTCTCGTCTGAAAGCAGGAAGGAAACATACTCATCTCCGCCTATACGACCATTGATTGCATCACTTGGCAAAATACTTCGGAAACGTTCCGCAATATTTTTGATTGCAAAATCGCCTTCCGCATGCCCGTATATATCGTTAATCTGTTTCAGATGATCCAGATCCCCGAAAATCATGAATGCTCTTTTTCCCTCACTCTTAACATATAGGTTCAAAGCTTTCTCAATAAAGCCTCTTCGATTGAGAAGTCTGGTCAGCTCATCATATTCCGAAATAAAGCTCAAAATCGTATTCTGTTCCTTAATGACCCTTAGGGAAGCCTGCAAATCCTTCTGCGTCTGCTGCTCTATCAGATTTAACTCGATAAAGCGAAACAGTGTTCCCAGCTGCACGCTGCAAATCTGCAAAAACGCAATGTCTGCATGGTCAACATCGCATATCATAATACCGTACTGCTTGCGTTCGGAGAATAATAATACCGATGTGAAGCAGGTTGCATTCCCTTGTCCGAAACAGGACAGGCATCCGTGTTCTGCCGTAAACGTGGGTTGCTCTGCTTTTCCATAAAATTTCATATTCTCGGAATCAAAATAAGCAACCAAATTCATCTTCTCAGGGAACTTTAACTGACCCTCCCCCGGTTCATGGATAATAGGCTCATCGAACATGAAAAAATGGGCACTTCGAACAGACATCTTTTTCAATTCTTCCATAACATGATAAAAAATGTCCTGTGGATTCGCCATATATACTTCGCTTGCTAAATCTCTGGTAAACGCAGGCACGAACCAGGATTTACGATTGGATATAAAAATCTCCTTCTCCAGCTTTTGGATATTCAGGGAATGTACAAACTGCTGTGAAGTAGACATAATTGATTCTATTTTTCCCTGAGAAACAGCATTTCTTGCGTTCGCCAGCAGAATCTGCAATAATTGCGTAATGCTTTCAAGCACAAACTCACTGGATAGGTATGGATAGTTCGTAATTTCCTTCAAAATCTCTAATAAATATTCAATACTGAATTTCTCACAATTATCCAAATACACTCTATTATAAATATAATGAAAATAATCCGACAATGCCATTGTCAGGAAATCACGATCCGGCTTATAGGACACAGAATCAAACAGGTACTGTGTCACATCTCTTATTGCCACTTCGACGAAATCGTCCATCTGTTCTGCCGGTACATATGTCGTATCAAACACCTTCACAGACGAGCAGCCGCAGGAGCAACGCTTCCTTAATACTGTAGGCATCTTCCGGGAAACGGGCCTCTCTCCCCTGCACAAGGCAACAGCATTCTTCATAGCGGAAAAGCTGAGTTGAAAACTGTTTTGCGAGACACTGGTCAGAGGCGGAGTCATCGTTCTTGCCGCAGTAATATCATCAAATCCGGTAATCGCAATATCCTTTCCGACAATCAGATTCCGCTCAGCACAAATCCGGTAGCAAGCCTTTGCCATACCATCATTCGCAGCTACAATTGCCTCCAGCTGCGGATTATGATCCAGCAAATATATCACCTGCTCATCCACCCGATCCGTAAAATTGCCATATGCGACCATGGTATCCGTGACCTCAACTCCATGCTGTTCCATAACATCGCTGTATGCCTGCAAACGTTCCTGAGAATCATGATTATCCTTCGGTCCGCTTAAAAAAGCAATTTTCCGATAACCATGGTCATCCATCAGATGCTCAACACAGGCTTTCATTCCGCTGTAATTGTCTGTCACCAAATATAAAACATCATCATCATTGGACTCATCCTCTATAATGATGTAGGGAATATCTGAAAAAAGCTCAAAGAAGCTCTGTTTACTCTGCTCAGAATTAAACGCAGACAACGTGCCGTAAGAAATGATCGCCGCATCAGGTTTCAAGAAATGTGTATATTGATAAATTGAATTAAACTGATAACGGTAGTTACCCGTAATGCTGCTTGTCACTATGTCAGTACAATATGTGGGCATCTGCGGCCCCATAAGCAGTACAATATTAACGCCTTCTTCCCGGGCGCCCGCATAAAACCCTCTCAGCAATTCCTCAGAATAATCTGACTGGGTATCTCCAACCATTACTGCAATTGTATATTGCTTCTCTCTAGTGTTTTTCATCTGAACCCTCTCAGTACTTCCCATAGTGTTATTAGTATATCACATTTACCCCAAAAGAGAAATAGAAATTTCATCCGTTTTCCTATCAATTTTCTTGTCTGATTCCCTGTCTGATTCCTATCTGACTTCTATTACTGCATCCTTTCCCGAATGTACCACTATTGTTCTCTGAATTTAATGCTTCCTGTTTCACAGTCCATTTCTTCTACAATCGCCAGTGATTCCAGCTGATAACCCAGATTTCTGATCATTCTTCCACCAGCCTGGAATCCCTTCTCAATTGCAATTCCGATTCCTTCCACAGACGCACCGGCGGACTGTACAATTTGAATCAATCCCTGCAAGGCGCATCCGTTCGCAAGAAAATCATCAATAATCAACACATGATCCTCTTCATTTAGAAACTTCTGCGCAACAATAATCTGGTTTTTACATTTATGGGTAAAGGACTCCACC
>CAYOHU010000029.1:0-11799 GCA_964403845.1 uncultured Acetatifactor sp. | reverse complement strand
GGTTCACTTCAAGGCTATGAGAAAGCTTGCATCTGAGCATCCTGCTGAGAAGGTTGGCGAAGAGATTCGCAAGCTTTACAGCTGGAATAACGAAGAAGATAAGTTGATTAACAACTAATTCTTTCCGAAACAAAATACCCGCGACGCAAACGTCGCGGGTTCTTTTTTAGACTTATGAGATGGGGATGAAAAATGAAAATCTTAATTACGACAGATCTATTCGCAAATCCTACCAATGGTGTGGTTACCTCTGTGCGAAACTTGTGGGATGAGTTGAAGGAAAAAGGACATGATGTTCGTATTCTCACTATATCCGATAATATGGACAATCATAAAGAAGGCGATGTATATTATATAAAATCTATACCGATTGAATTTGTATATCCGGATGTGCGTATGCCAATATCCTATCGAAATTCTTTGATAAAGGAGTTGATTGACTGGGATCCTGATGTAATACATAGTCAGTGTGAGTTCTTTAGCTTTCAGTTTGCACAACGGATTGCCAAACTAACAAATGCACCTTTAGTGCATACCTATCATACCTTGTATGAACAATATGTTGCTTATGTGATCCCTGTGAAAAGCATTGGACATCGTATGATACAGAGTCTGTCCCGTATTCGCTTAAAAGGTGTGAATATGATCATAGCGCCCACAGGTAAAGTGGAGGATACCCTAAGAGAATACGGTCTGGATAATGCAATTCATGTGGTTCCCAGCGGAATTTCTCTGGAACAGCATCATTATCGTTTGAGCGCAGAAGAAAGAGCTCTGAAAAGAAGAGATCTTGGGATATCTGACGATTGCTCGGTATTGATTAACCTGGGACGTCTTGGTACAGAGAAGAATATTGAGGAGTTACTTATTTTCTTTAAGGAGGCGGTTACGCAAAATCCGCAGCTCATATTTTTGATTGTAGGTGACGGTCCTGATAAGCCGAGATTAGAGAAGCTTGCCGAAAGACTAGGAATCCGGAATCATGTTATTTTCACAGGTATGGTGGAACCCTCTCAGGTTCAAAAATACTATCAGCTGGCGGATTTATTTGTCAGCGCGTCCACCAGTGAAACCCAGGGGCTTACTTATATCGAAGCTGCCGCTAACGGTTTACCTCTTTTGTGTCGGAAAGATGCCTGCCTGCGAAATGTGCTTAAGGAGGGCATCAATGGTTTCGAATATACTTCTCAGGAGGAATTCCTTGATAAACTGGCTGTCATTACCGGTGATGTCAACTGGCGTACCAAAGCAGGAAAATTCAGTGAAGAAATCGCCCGTTCTTTTGATAAAAGCCAATTTGTAGAAAATATGATAGCGATATACGAATCTGTCATAGATGAGAAAGAATAAAATCTCTAAGGCCTCAGAGCGAAGGATATTGAAAAATACCCTTCGCTTTTTTCTTATTATTCTTTAGAAATTCTTTCGTTTTTTCCAAAAATGTTTTTTGATTTTAATATTATAGTAAACATAACAACAGGAAAGGAGAAAGGAAGAGCTATGGATTCAGAGGTAATTAGATTTTATTTTACCAATTATGAAGCAGTTGCAGCAAAGGCACTTCAACTTTATAATAAGGTTATTGCTAATAAAAATTCTGAAATGAAGAAACAACGTCAATTTCCGGTGATTATGCTTTCGGCAAAGTCAGAGGAGGTGGACAAAATCATGGGACTGAATATGGGGCGGATGATTATGTTACAAAGCCTTTTACACCGTTGGAGCTTTTAGCCCGGGTGAATTCCCAGCTGAGAAGATATTCTAAATATCTTTCTGCCGTGAATGACGGAAAAGCAGAGCACATCTATTCCGTTGTGCTGTATATCATTCTTCGAAAATATATCTGTGATCTACAGAAAAAATACCGTGTATTACTGGAAGCAATCAATCAAATCGCTGAAGGTAATTTGAATGTAACAATCTCAGAGGAGATTCCATAGAAATTACGCTGAAAAATATTGCTGCCGAGGAAATCTGTGTGGAACCTGAGGAATTGACAGAGCGTTTTATCAGAGGAGATGTTTCACGTAATACGGAAGGCAGCGGACTGGGGCTTGCCATCGCAAGAAGCTTTACGGAGCTGCAGGGAGGAAGCTTTTCGATACAGGTGGATGGTGATTTGTTCAAGGTAACTACCATCTGGAAGCTATAGAAGCTTAAAAGAAGTTATTCCGTAGATTAAAAATACTATTTCAAAATTATTGCATCTATGATATGATGTATGCGATACATGAAACACAGCGTTTATCATAATAAATAAAGTGCATCAAAAGTAACAAAGTATATTATAATAAATTAAGTGTATCATGGCATGTAATTGCGAAAGGTTGGATTAAGCTATGGGAATGACAATGACACAAAAGATTCTTGCTGCAGCGGCAGGACTTGAAAAGGTGGAAGCAGGTCAGCTGATTGAAGCAAATCTTGATTTGGTGCTTGGTAATGATATTACAAGCCCCGTTGCAATTAAAGAAATGGGAAAAATGAAGGTGGAAGGCGTATTCAATAAGGATAAGATTGCGTTGGTGCCCGACCACTTTGTCCCCAATAAGGATATCAAATCCGCTGAACACTGTAAATGTGTAAGAGAATTTGCGCGACGCAATGAAATTACCAATTACTTTGAAGTCGGTGAAATGGGTATTGAACATGCGTTGTTGCCAGAGAAAGGTCTGACGGTTGCCGGAGATGTGATTATCGGTGCAGACTCTCATACCTGTACTTATGGTGCACTGGGAGCATTCTCAACCGGTGTGGGAAGTACGGATATGGCTGCCGGAATGGCTACCGGAAAGGCATGGTTCAAGGTTCCTTCTGCAATCAGGTTTACTATTGTAGGAAAACCCTCTAGATGGGTTAGCGGAAAGGACGTAATCCTTCATATCATCGGAATGATTGGCGTTGACGGAGCTCTTTACAAATCCATGGAGTTTGTAGGGGAAGGGATTGCAAATCTTTCGATGGATGACCGTTTTACCATTGCGAATATGGCAATTGAAGCAGGTGGTAAAAATGGTATTTTCCCTGTAGACCAGTTGGCTGAACAGTACATAAAAGAGCATTCTGATCGTCCATATAAGATTTACGAAGCAGATGAAGATGCTATTTATGATGAGGAGTACACCATCGATCTGAGTACCCTTCGTCCTACGGTATCCTTCCCTCATCTTCCGGAGAATACTCACACTATCGATGAAATTCAGAAGATGGATGACATAATGATTGATCAGGTTGTGATCGGTTCCTGTACCAATGGACGTCTGGATGATATGAGAATCGCTGCAGATATTTTAAAGGGCAGACATATTGCAAAGGGAATGCGCTGTATTGTGATTCCTGCAACGCAGAAGATTTATATGCAGGCAATGGAGGAAGGACTTCTTAAGATATTTATCGAAGCCGGTGCAGTTGTAAGTACCCCTACCTGCGGACCCTGCCTCGGCGGATATATGGGAATCCTTGCAGAGGGTGAAAGATGTGTATCTACTACAAATCGTAACTTTGTGGGTCGTATGGGACATGTAAATTCAGAAATCTATCTGGCAAGTCCGGCTGTTGCAGCTGCCAGTGCCATTACCGGTAAGATTTCCTGTCCTTGTGAATTGGATTAAGTTTAGATAAGAGAGGTAGATATCATGAATGCTAAAGGAACAGTTTTTAAATTTGGAGATAATGTTGATACGGATGTAATTATACCTGCCCGATATTTAAATTCTTCCGATCCTGCGGAGCTCGCAACTCACTGTATGGAAGATATTGATGCAGATTTTGTGAACAAAGTAAAAAAGGGAGATATTATAGTTGCTGATAAAAACTTCGGATGCGGTTCTTCCAGAGAGCATGCTCCGATTGCAATCAAGGCTGCCGGTGTGAGCTGTGTGATTGCTGAGACCTTTGCAAGAATTTTTTATCGCAATGCGATTAATATCGGACTTCCGATTATCGAGTGTCCTGAGGCTGCAAAAGGCATTGAAGCAGGAGATGAGGTTTCAGTGGATTTTGATTCCGGTGTGATAACCAACATCACGAAGGGTACCAGCTTTAAGGGGCAGGCATTTCCTGAATTCATGCAGAAAATTATTGCTGCGGAAGGTTTGATTAACTATATCAATGCAAAATAGTTCGGGCAATCATTTCAATATCATAACAGGAAGGGCGACAGTAAACTGTTGCCCTTTTGAATATTTTACAAGAACAAGAAATAAGAAATTTTGGGATTGGTGATGGGCTAAAAATGAGTGAGAAACAGAAAAAAAGCTATGAAATAGATATGTGCAATGGTCCTTTGCTGGGCAAAATATTAGCGTTTTCGATTCCTTTGATGCTATCAGGTATGCTACAGCTATTATTTAATGCGGCAGATATTGTTGTTGTAGGTCAATTTGCCGGCAACGATTCCCTTGCAGCGGTGGGGTCAACAAGCTCTCTGATCAATTTGCTTGTAAATCTGTTTATAGGGCTTTCTGTAGGAGCCAATGTGCTGGTAGCCAGATTTTACGGTGCCGGACAGAAAAAAGAATTATCCGAAATGGTACATACTGCTATTTTGACCTCCCTTGTAAGCGGTGTCCTTCTGATATTTGTGGGAGTTCTTCTGGCAGAGCCGGCTCTTCGACTGATGGACACACCGGAGGATGTACTGGTTCAGGCAGTCCTATATATGAGAATTTATTTCGTAGGAATGCCGGTTATGATGGCATATAATTTCGGCAGTGCAATTTTACGTGCGGTAGGAGATACCAAGCGCCCCTTATATTATCTTCTCGCAGCGGGTGTGGTTAATGTTGTGCTGAACCTTGTTTTTGTAATTGTTTTTTCCTTGGGCGTAGCCGGTGTTGCTATTGCCACCGTAATATCACAGGTGGTTTCTGCATTACTGGTGCTTCGATGTCTGATGCATTCGGATGGGGATTACCGATTGATTTTAAAGGAATTGAAAATAGTACCGGACAAGCTGTTTAAAATGATACAGATTGGTCTGCCGGCAGGGTTGCAGGGAATGCTTTTCTCCATATCGAATGTATTGATCCAGTCTTCGGTGAATTCCTTTGGTTCGATAGCAATGGCCGGTAATACGGCTGCTTCGAATATAGAGGGCTTTATCTATACGGCAATGAATTCTCTGTATCAGACAGCTATCAGCTTTACCGGACAAAATTATGGCACACAAAAATATAAAAGAATTGGCAAGATACTTCTTCAATGTCAATTGATTGTGATTATTGTAGGACTTGTGGGAGGAAATGCCGCATATTTCAGCTCCGGAACTCTGCTTCGCCTATATTCCAAGGATGCACAGGTGATTGAGTACGGAGTACTTCGATTAAGTATTATCTGTACCACCTATTGCCTATGCGGAATGATGGATGTTATGGTAGGTTCTCTGCGAGGCATGGGTTATTCTATTATGCCCATGCTTGTGTCACTGTCCGGTGCATGTTTGTTCAGGGTGGTATGGATATATACAATTTTTAAGCAGTATCATACGCTGAAGTGTCTGTACTTGTCGTATCCAATCAGCTGGACCTTAACATTTCTGGTTCATTTATTGTGTTTTGCCGTCGTGTACCGGAGACTATGCCGTAAATTTCCTCAAAAAGAAGCTTGAAACATATGTTCGATTATGATAAGATATGTACAGATGAATTGTGCAGCTAATTGCTCCCGGTTTTGCAAGAAGCGAGTTAGTGACGGGAGAATAGAGAACGGAGAATGGCATGATAGCATATGTAGATGGTGTTTTAGAGGATATAACGGAAGAAAATGCAGTAATTGATGTAGGTGGGATAGGATATAATTTGAAGATTTCGTCGGATACAGCCGGCAGGTTGCCGGGGATAGGAGAGCATATCAGACTTTATACCTATACCTGTGTACGAGAGGATGCATTTTTATTATACGGATTTCTGAACCGAAATGATTTGGATATTTTTAAAAAGTGTATTACCGTAAATGGGATTGGTCCCAAGGGAGCTTTGGCAATCTTATCTGTGATGGATGCGGACTCCCTTCGATATGCAATTCTTTCAGGTGATGCAAAAGCAATATCAAAGGCGCCGGGGATCGGTGCTAAAACGGCAGAACGTCTGATTCTGGATTTGAAGGATAAGATAAAGATTGACGATACGATGATTGACCGCGAAATTGCCATAACGGCACAGGGGAATGCAACGCTTGATCATCCTCAGCTGAAGGAGGCTGTGGAAGCCTTGGTATCTCTGGGATACGGACAGACCGAGAGCCTTAAGGCAGTAAAAGCAATAGAGGAAGCAGAAAATATGGATTCCGGACAACTGCTGAAGGCGGCTCTAAAAAAAATGTTCTGATAAAAGCACCTGAAATCAGAAAGCCCGTAGATTCCACGAAATATGTATAAAGAAATGAAGGAAGCTGACAATGGCTAAAAGAATAATAGAGACCAATTTATCAGAGGAGGATGCGAAGATTGAAGGTTCTTTACGCCCTCAAACATTGAATGACTATATTGGTCAATCCAAGATCAAGGAAAACCTTAAGATTTATATTGAAGCAGCAAAGCAGCGTGGTGATGCATTGGATCATGTGCTGTTTTATGGTCCGCCGGGACTGGGAAAAACTACATTGGCGGGTATCATTGCAAATGAGATGGGGGTTCATCTTAAGGTTACCAGCGGACCTGCTATTGAAAAACCCGGTGAGATGGCTGCTATTTTGAATAATTTGGAAGAGGGGGATCTCCTTTTTGTTGATGAGATACATCGATTAAACAGACAAGTGGAAGAGGTCCTTTATCCTGCAATGGAGGATTATTGTATAGATATTATGATTGGCAAGGGCTCATCTGCACGCTCTGTTCGTTTGGATTTACCCAAGTTTACCCTGGTTGGTGCCACCACCCGTGCCGGTCTTCTTACGGCACCCTTGCGCGACCGTTTTGGAATGATACATCATTTGGAATTTTATACCTTAGATGAATTACAAAAGATTATTATGAATTCTGCACGAGTATTGGAGGTTGAGATAGAGCCGGACGGTGCTCTTGAAATGGCAAAAAGGAGTCGTGGTACCCCACGTCTTGCCAACCGTATTTTAAAGCGTGTACGTGATTTCGCACAGGTGAAATATGACGGAATTATTACGGAGGATGTTGCAACAATTGCGCTGGATCTCATGGATGTTGATAAGCTGGGACTTGATCGTATCGACCGAAATATGCTTCTTACCATGATCCATAAGTTTAACGGAGGACCGGTAGGACTTGATACCTTAGCTGCTGCTATCGGCGAAGATTCCGGTACAATAGAAGATGTATATGAACCATATTTGATCAAGAATGGTTTTATTAATCGCACACCGAGAGGAAGAATTGTATCCGAGCTAGCATACCGTCATCTGGGGATAGAATATCCCCAATCTCTTACTCCTTAGTCTTTAGCAGGGATTTATTCACTTTGGCCAGACTCTTTATTTAGTCAACACTTTAGTCAGTCTGAAAAAATGCTTGCCTCTGTGTGTTTTCTGATATATAATATGTTGTAACTATTCAGAGTCACGCAAATCTGTGAATATGCGGTTGCCATGCCGGCATGAGCAGAAGTGTATTTACAGATTTATGTGACGAAGTAACCACATGAGCAAAAGGAAAGTGCTGAAAGCACGTTTTTGCGAATGGGATGCTGAATGGTTACGATATAATTTATTATTAAAGCATAGAAAGGGAAGTATTCATAATGGCTAATATATTGGTGTGTGACGATGATAAGGAAATTGTAGAGGCAATTGAAATATATCTCAGTCAGGATGGCTATCATATTTATAAAGCATACGACGGACAGCAGGCAATCGATATCTTACAGAAGGAGGAAATTCATTTGCTGATTATGGATATTATGATGCCCAGACTGGACGGGATCAGAGCAACTTTGAAAATCAGGGAGTATAGCAGTATCCCCATTATTATGTTATCTGCAAAATCAGAGGATACGGATAAGATTCTGGGATTAAATATCGGTGCGGATGATTATATTGCCAAGCCGTTCAACCCATTAGAGCTTGTCGCAAGGGTAAAATCAAATCTGCGAAGATACACCTCTTTGGGAAGTCTGAATCAGGAAAATAAATCGGTCTATCAGGTTGGAGGTCTTATCATTAATGATGATACCAAACAGGTGACTGTGGATGATGAAACGGTGAAGCTTACGCCAATAGAATATAATATTTTACTTTTGTTGGTGAAAAATCAGGGAAGGGTATTCTCCATCAACCAGATTTATGAGAGAATTTGGAATGAGGATGCGATTGGAGCGGATAATACGGTTGCAGTACATATCAGACATATCCGTGAAAAGATTGAAATTAATCCCAAGGAGCCTCGTTATATTAAGGTGGTCTGGGGTGTGGGTTATAAAATAGACAAGCAATAAAAGAAAGGTCATTTATGAAGAAACCGATAGGAAAGCGACTGGGTCTTTGTTTCATACAGCATATACTTGCAGCAGTTATTATGGTGCTCATTGCAGTGATTGTGTTTAATTCCTATGTTGCAGTAAAATCCATGGATACAACAAAGACATACAGAATTAATTTCTATGAAAAGCAGGATGTTTTTGAAGATTCCGAGCTGTTTCATAATATTTTTGATACGGCGGTGTCCGATATTATACGTTTGGTTGTAATCAAAGGACAGCTGGAGACAGATGGAGTTTTTGATGGACAAAAGCAGATTGATGTTACAGAGTATGCCAGCCGTAAGGGGAACGGAAACGATTGCCCGATCACAGCAGTCTATCAGCTGGATGATTTGATCAAATGGGGAATCAATGGATTGGAGTATAATAACAGACCATGGAGTCTGTCTGATTTTGTAAATTATTTTGGCCCCGTTATCAACCCTTATAACTTTGCGCTGGATGAGTATGGGGAACTTTATTTTTCCGGCTTTAACAATGTAACTCTTGATATGATTTCGAATGTGAGCGGATGGTCATTTGCTGAGGAGCAGATTCCTCAGCAGGAATGGAATCTTGCGGAGGAAGAGCTTTTTATATGGGAAAAAATGCAGAAATATACCACGGAACAGCTGGAGGATATGGCTTTTTCCTATATCGTCAGGGAAATCCCTCAGGGGATCAATCCGTCAAGAGAGGATGATGGTTCACAGACGGTATATCTGACTGCACTAAATTGCAGATATGATACCGTTGATGGGGAAAGACAGTTATTTGCTTATGCTGATAATTGGATTGATTATATGAAGCTTCAGAATAATCTGGCAGATACGATTACCAGTCTCACCATCAATTATGAGAAATATCAGAATTGTACGGAATTGTATCAGGAAAAAAACAGTAATCTTAAGTACGCGGTTCAGATGATGACGGATGAAGGACTCCGGACTTATACCAATGTAAAGGATTTAGCGGACGAAAAGGAAAGCAATGTTACAGAGTATTTTGAGGAGTTCCGAAAGTATTTTGTCTATTATCCTGATTCCATGGAGTTTACCGGGAATACCACATTATCAGGAGATGATGTGTACAATTATATCAGGGACTATGAATATGCTTATCCTGAGACAACACATATCTGGGTGGGAGTAGATACCTCTTATCTGAAAGAAGATGTTTTTTATAATGCAAATGAAGTGTTCCAAAGAGTAGTGCCCCATCTGGAATTGATTGTGGGTATCATTGCTGCCCTGGTGGGAGGATGGTTAGCAATTGCCGTTTATCTGACGGTTACAGATGGTGTAATGTATAACGAAGAGGGAGAAAAAGTCCATTATTTGTGCGGAATCGATCATATCTGGACAGAGGTGATGTTTTCTTTGGCGTTTGCGGGCGGCTATGTCGGTGCGAAGTGCTTTGGAAGCCTGATGGAATATGCGGACAGTGCCTATAGTGGTTCGGCTCAGGTGCTGGGAATTATCATTGAGACAGATCTGTGTCAGTATGGAATGTTTCCGCTATATGGCATTTTATTGAGTGCCTTTGTGACCTTGTTCTGGTATAGCTTTGTGCGTAGATTCAGACAGGCAACTCTCTGGAGCGGTAGCTTTGTATATATGGTTTTGCATAAAGTATATAATGGAATTGATTTTGTGTTGTCCCACGGGAATACTGCAATCAGTACTTTGATCCCATATAATTTCTTTATATTGGTAAACATGGCGGGAATTTTGGCTGTGTATATGTTTCGCATGCAGGCATGGGTGATATTTACCATATTACTGGTTCTGGTGCTGTTTGACGGCTGTATCGGTGTGATGCTGTTCAAAAACAGTGCGGAGAGAGCGGATATTGTAGAGGGTATCAAGCGAATCAGAGAGGGAGAAGTGGACTACAAGCTGGAAACTGAATCGCTGCACGGAGCTAATAAGGAAATGGCGGATGCAGTGAACAATATTGGAGAAGGGATACGCAAGGCGGTTAAGACCAGTATGAAGGATGAACAGATGAAAACAGATCTGATCACAAATGTATCCCATGATATCAAAACTCCTCTGACCTCCATTATCAGTTATGTTGATCTTTTGAAACGTCTGAAAATTGAAGAGGAGCCTGCAAAGAGCTATATCGCTATTTTGGATAATAAATCCCAGCGTTTGAAGCAGTTGACGGATGATCTGGTTGAAGCTTCAAAAATTTCTTCCGGTAATATCGAGTTACAGAAGGAACAACTGAATCTTATTGAATTATTGAATCAGTCCATCGGTGAGTTCTCCGAGAAGTTTGAGGAAAAACGGCTTCAGGTTATCATCGAGGGGAAGGAGGTATCGGCATATATCTTTGCAGACAGCAGAAGAATGTGGCGTGTGATTGAGAACCTCTTTAATAATATCTGCAAATATGCATTAGTGGGAACAAGAGTGTATCTTGAACTATGGGTAGAGAACGGCAGGGTAAAGCTTTCAATGAAAAATATTTCGGAGAGGCAGATGAATATCCGGGCTGACGAATTGACGGAGCGTTTTATTCGGGGTGATGAATCGCGTACCACGGAAGGAAGCGGACTTGGTCTATCCATCGCCAAAAGTTTGATAGAGGTTCAGGGCGGCAATTTCATAATCTATCTGGATGGAGATTTGTTCAAGGTTGAAATTGATTTTCCGGAGTATGCTGTGCAGACTATAGAGGAAGTGAACGAAGGCGAGAGTTCAGAGGTTGGACGAAACGTTGAAAATGATGTTTTGTAACTATTCAGCACCCCATTTGCAAAAGGAAGGTGCTGAAAGCACATTTCCGCGAATGGGGTGCTGAATAGTTACGATGATTCTAAAGCTATAAGCCTGGGGATTTAATCAAAGTTCATATTAACATCAGAACGATTATTATAAGCATTCACAATACTATGAATTTTATCGGTGGTAGCCAATACATTTGAGAGAGAAGCATCATGGTTGACAAAATCAATCAGGGATGCAATAAATTTGCTCATATCTGCTTCGATAAAATAAGGCTTCTGATACAGATCAGGAGGCAGATAGGTTAAGTCGGTAGTTACTACTTTATCGAAATAGCCTTGTTCATATGCCTTGTCAAAAGCAGCCAACCCGTCCGTGAACAGACCAAAGGTACAACAGATAAATACACGCCGGGCATTCATAGCCTTTAACTGTTTGGCGGTATCTAACATGCTTCCGCCGGAGGAAATCATATCATCGATAATGATAACATCCTTTCCATCGATATTGTCCCCAAGGAATTCATGAGCCACAATAGGATTTTTGCCGTTGACAATGATGGAGTAATCACGTCTCTTATAGAACATTCCGGTATCTACTCCCAGAACACTGGCAAAATAGATTGCACGGTCCAAAGC
>CAYOHU010000028.1:4549-12126 GCA_964403845.1 uncultured Acetatifactor sp. | reverse complement strand
TCGTTATGACCACTTCGATACCTCTCCAAGCGTGTGCCGCTCACCAACGGCAAGGACTATTCTAACAAAAAGGATTTGCTGTGTCAACATCTTTTTACAAGTTTTTTAAATTATTTTTTTTCATTGTTTTTACACTTCATGCAGGAAGCTTCTTGCAGTACTGATATCCTCCGGAGTAGTGATTTTGATGTTCTGATAGGAGCCCTGTACTAATTTCACTTTTTGGTCAGTAAACAGCTCTACTACACCTGCATCATCCGTCACGGGGATGCCCTTCTCAGCCCATTTCTCCTGATTGCTTCGCAGCTTTTGATAGGCTTCTACAATCAATTGTGTATCAAACACCTGTGGTGTCTGAATCGTCCAGACAAGCCTTCTGTCCGGTGTAAACGCGGCAAAGCCCTCCTCGTCCGCAAGCTTCACCGTATCCTTTACCGGCATAGCTGCAACACAGGCATGATATTTTTGTACACCTTCATAAGTATTTTGCAAGATCTCCTCTGTCAGGAAAGGTCGCGCTCCGTCATGAATAAACACATATCCCTCCCTGTTTGGCATTTTCATAGTGTCTCCTGCGAGCACATCTATGGCATTTCCTACGGACAGATATCTTTCCGCACCACCTGCTGTTATGTTAACCACTTTATGAAAGCCGTATTTCTCCACAATCTCTTTGCGTACATAGTCCAAATCATCCGCTCCGGTCACCAAAATGCAATCATCGATTATTTCAGAAGTCTCGATGGTATTTAATGCGTACCATATTAGTGGTTTTCCATTCAATATCATATATTGCTTCGCAACGGTGCTTTTCATTCTGCTGCCGTTGCCCGCTGCCAAAACTATGGCAGTACATCTCTTCTTATTTTCAACATTCATCGCTTTCCTTCCTCTTGTGCCGAAAAGAACACCCTTTGCAGCTTTCTCTGATTCTGCAGTGATATTTGCACAAAAGCGAGCATTAATTTCTTAACGCTCGCCAAGCTTTAAATTAGGCACCGCATTCAAATCGGTTCCGCTGCGTGCACCCTTTAAGTATTCATAATAACCTGCCGCCCCTATCATTGCCGCATTGTCTGTACAGAAAATCGGCGACGGGTGATAAAACCTGATACCACGCTTCGCACATTCTTCTTCAAAAGCCGCCCGCAGAGAGGAATTTGATGCAACTCCTCCGGCAATGGCAAATTTATCAAAACCATATTCCTTCACCGCATGGAGAGAATGCTCCACCAGCACGTCAATCACCGCTTTCTGGAAGGAAGCCGCCACATCAGCCTTACAGACTGTCTCCCCCTTCATCCGGCAGCCGTTTAAATAGTTCAACACTGCTGACTTTAAACCACTGAAGCTGAAGTCATATTCATTTTCTGCCACCTTCGCTCTTGGGAACAAAATGGCGTTGGGATTCCCTTCCTTGGAAAGCTTATCTATCTTTGGTCCGCCGGGATAGCCAAGCCCAATGGCTCTTGCCACTTTGTCAAATGCTTCTCCTGCTGCATCATCTCTGGTTCTTCCGATAATCTCAAACTCGCCGTAATCCTTCACCACTACCAGATGTGAGTGTCCGCCGGAAGCCACCAGACAGACAAAGGGAGGCTTCAGCTCCTTGTTTTCAATAAAGTTAGCACTGATATGTCCTTCAATGTGATGTACCCCTATCAGGGGAATGCCCGTGGCAAAGCTGATTGCCTTTGCTTCTGCCACGCCTACCAACAGCGCCCCCACCAGTCCGGGACCATAGGTAACTGCAATCGCCGTAATGTCCTTCAGGGTCACATCCGCTTCCTGTAAGGCCTGTTCAATGACCTGATTAATCTTCTCTATATGCTTTCTGGATGCAATCTCCGGCACCACACCACCATATACGGTATGCAAAGCAATCTGGGAGGAGATTACATTTGACAATACCTCCCTGCCGTTTTTCACAACAGAAGCCGCTGTCTCATCACAGGAGCTTTCTATCGCCAATATCAATATATCTTTTTCTTCACACATAACTTATTCTCTCTCTATTCCGCGGTCTTGGACTATTGGCTTTTGGGCTGATACAGCTCCACATTTGCTGCATCCTCCCAGCCATAAATTTTCCAGCGGTTCTCTTCATCCTTTCGGAGGAGATATACCTGTCTGGTAATATTACTGTCCTTTCCCTCTCCTTCAACAATATTGTAGGAGCCGGTAAGACGTGCAAAGCTAAAGCCATCTTCCTCAAAAAAATCGACATTGGTGCTTGATGCCACAAGAGCAGTCACGATTTGACGCTTGCTGTCCCTGTAAGACTGAACATCCTGTCGCAGTCTCATCGAATAGGTTCCTAATTCATTTGCTCCAAGAAGTTCTTCATCATATAACTCCCTCGCCTTCAGTCCCAGGGCATCTATCTCATCCTCGGTAATTTCTTCATTGTATAAGCATTTCAGAATTTCATTATAATACTTAATCACCTCTTTCGGTGTGGGGGGATAGTCCCTCTGTAGGTTTCTGCTTAATGTCTCCTGCGTCGCCGATAAAGCGGTCTCTGCCTTCTCTTTCCTTTCCTTGTTGGACAGATAAGCATAATAACCCACCAGCAATACCAGAAGGCAAATAAATGTGATAATTAATTTAGGCGTTGCTTTTTTCATTCTGCCTCCCCCTCGTTCTTTACTGTTCTTCAGAGAATTTCAGTTCTACGGTTCTTCCATCCTTTGCTGCAATGGTGTTGGGAAAAATCTTCTTCACTTCACCCAGAAATTCCTCCGGTCTGGTCAGCGAAGGACTGTAGTGTGTCAGCCAAAGCTGCGGTACTTCTGCCTGCTTTGCAATTTTTGCTGCTTCATACATCGTCATATGCTTGTATTCTTTTGCCTTGGACAGTTTATCCGGTTCACCGTACATCCCTTCCAAAATAAGGAGGTCACTCCCCTTGGCATACTCCGTGATTGTATCCGTAGGACGGGTATCCGTGCAATAAGTCACCTTCAAACCCTTTCTTGCCTCTCCCATCACCATATCCGGTGTATAGACATTGCCATCCTGCTCAACCGTTTCTCCCTTCTGTAATCTGCTCCACAGCTGCACGGGAATCCCTTCTGCAACTGCTTTCTCACGGTTAAACCTGCCGCTTCTGTCAATCACAAGCCTATATCCATAGCATACCACATTATGGTTCACCTTGAAAGCCTCTATGCGGAATCCGTCAAACAAAAAGGTCTGTGTGGCATCATTGATTTCCACACACTCTATCGGAAACGGAAGCTCCGGGGCAATGATACGCAGTGCAGAGACCACCTTATTCAAGCCCTTTGGACCAATAAGCAATAACGGTTCTGTGCGCTCTGCGTTTCCCATGGTGAGCAGCATACCCGGAAGACCACTGATATGATCAGCATGGTAATGGGTAAAGCAAATGATATCGATAGGTTTCGGACTCCAGCCCTTTTCCTTCATGGCAATCTGAGTGCCCTCACCACAATCAATCAAAATACTTTTCCCGTTATATCGCATCATCAGGGAGGTAAGCCACCGATAAGGCAGCGGCATCATCCCCCCCGTTCCCAACAAGCATACATCCAACATATTATTTTTCCATGCCCTTCGTGTAGAACAGTTCTACTTTTTAATAGTTTATAGTAATTCGTTTTCAGGCACCTGTTCTGCCGGCACCTGAAATTTTGCTATCATTTTATCATAGCATTCTTCACACAAATCAAATCTGTATCTCATACCGTCTTTATGTGAGAAATATCCGAAACAATAGTCTGCCGCAAAGCATCCTTCTTTCAAATATCCATTCTCTAATTTCAACTCTTTTTTACACTGATTACAAATCACCTGCACCAATTGTCTGTTTGCTTCATCCTCGTATCTACGCATCTCATCCTCCATTTTCCGACAACACACCTTTATCCGCAGCCATTCCGTTCCCCGAAACACTACGTACCATTATATAATGAAAAACTGATGCATCTACGTGGTAATTGTTCCCTATCGGAATCAATGTGTACGAATCAATGTGTACGGCACCCCACCGGTGCGGACTTCCTTTTTCTGCCGCGTCAAAGAGCTCCGACAAGCATTCGCAGAATAATGCGCTAACGCCTCCACATTATCATGGCATCCTCCGCCGGCTTTTCATAAAAGCCCGGTCGTATTCCTTCGGACACAAACCCCAGCTTCTCATAAACATGAATCGCAGCCGCATTACTGACCCGCACCTCCAGTGTGTAGGCCTCTATACCCTCTGCATCACCCAGCGCAATCAGCTTTTGCAAGAGCCTTTGTGCGATACCTTTTCCGCGAAACGCTTCCGCAACAACCACATTGTCAATATTCCCTTCATTACAGATAACGGTCATTCCGCAGGAGCCAACTACCTTTCCCTCCGTTTCCGCAACCAGATAAGTACAATACTCTCTGCTCAGCAAATCTTTAAAATCCTGTGGCGACCAGGGCATACTGAAGGATTCTGCCTCGATTCTGCTGATGGACTCTATATCTTTTTCCTGAAGCTCTCTGATCTCTATATGCATATCTGTCACCGTTCTGTCTTTGCGTCACGTTCCCGTTCTGCCTGACTCTTTCGCAGATACTCCGGTTGGTGTTCTGCTGCGCTCACGGTTCTGCCCTGAGCAAAATACACTGCTCCCAAAGCTGCTATGCAGGCTGCTCTCTGACGGTTGTTACCCGCCGGCGCATATGTATGAGGGACTCTCACCTGCTCCTCAATTTCTTTACGGTACACGGGTACGCCATCACCAAGGAAAATAACCTCTCTGCCCAAGGTATTTAGCTTTGCAAGTATTTCTGCGATATCGATAACACACTGGTTCTCCACGGTCTGCAGGCGGTAAGCTGTGTCTTCCCGCAGGAATTCATAGATTCCTGTATAAACCTGATTTCTTCTGGCATCCATCAAAGGGCAAACCAGCGCAGAAGTCCCCCAGAGATTATAAGCAAGTCCCTCTAAGGTAGGTACTTCCACTAATGGTTTCTGCAGAGCCAGACCCAAGCCCTTCGCAGTAGCCGCACCAATACGCAAACCCGTAAAGGACCCCGGTCCTGCAGCAATGGCAATCGCATCCAGACTATCCAAATCCAGTTCAATCATATCACGCAACTCCTCCAGCATGGGAAGAAGGGTCTGAGAATGTGTTTTTTTGTAGTCAGTAGTATACTCTGCCAAAAGCACATCATCCTCCACAATGGCAACACTTGCCACCAGACCGGAGCTGTCCAATCCTAATATCTTCATACGCCAATTCGATCCTCTCTAAATGACCTCTATTGTTATTTTACGGTAATCAAAGCCTTTTTCCAAGTCCTTTTCAATCGTAATACGCCGATAATGCTCCGGTAAAATCTCTTCAACCAGATTCGCCCATTCAATCAGGCAAAGACCCTCACCGTAAAAGCAGTCCTCATAGCCGATTTCTTCCATTTCCTCCACATCACCGATGCGATATACATCAAAATGATAAAACGGCATTCTTCCCTCGTCATAAATCTGTACTATGGTAAAAGTAGGACTGTTCACCGGTTCCGTGATTCCCAGCCCTCTGGCAACTCCCTGTGTAAAAACAGTCTTTCCCACGCCCAGATCCCCGATTAAGGTATATACCTGTCCCGGAGTACTTTCCTGACCGATTTTTGCCCCCAGCGCAAACGTTTCCTCCGCACTTGCGGTCTCGATTACCATAATTTTGCTGTCCTGTAATTTATCATTAATGTCCGTTATATCCATACCTTACCCTCATACTTCTTCCGCACCGCTCATCCGGCTTTATTTCCGCTCCGTTACCGATACAGACTTCATTTACTTATATTTCTGCTCAGTTACTCTTGCAGTCTTACGACCGTATTTTCACCTTCGCAGGAGGCATATGCGTGGAAATCAATTCAATAACGCTTGCTTTTTTATCTCCCATCTGACTCTTCGGGAAAATGGTGGCATTGACCTTGGAGGTATATAATATAATGCTCTTGTTGGTAGATACAGCCTTAACCATCGTATCCCAGCTTTGAGTGGTCACAGCTTCTCCCTGTGAGATGGTAACTCCGCGCTCGTCCAACACATAATGCAGTGTTTCCTTAAACACCGGATTTGCCAGAACCTGCTGTCTGCTCTTTACGAAAAGAACCCATGGCAGATATAACAAAAGAAGAATTCCACCGATTAATAAAAGCCAATTCTTTGTATTGAGCGATACAACGATCATCAGTGCGCCCAGAATACTCCCCAGCAGACCGGACACCTGATTATAGGAATGCATCAGCATAAAATCATACAAATCACTTGCATTTATCTTGATATCCAATTCTACCATAACAATCCTCCGTGCAGCACTTATTGTAGTTCAATTCCTGATAATCTACTCTTTTCTTATGAAAAATATAGGTCTTCCGATGAAAACCACCTACGGTCATTATAAAGTTTTTTGCAGAAAATGCAAGTTATAATTGATTCCCGATTGACAAGCTATTGTCCGAATAGTATGATACATCGCATACGGAATCCACACCATTCAGGATTCCTTATATGAGAAAGTTCTTCAGGGTTGGGTGAAATTCCCTACTGGCGGTATCGTATTTCCGGAGTCACAAATGACCGGAAGCTACGGAGTCCGCGACCCACACATTGTTCTGTTCAATGCGTGGCTGATTCGGTGAGATGCCGGGACCAACAGTAAAGTCTGGATGAAAGAAGAAGTATCATTTCTGCGGAAGCGCAGCATGTACATACAGCGAAGCCTAAGAAGAATTTTCCTACAAACTACAGATGCGGAAAAATCCGCACCGGAAACGGAGGAAAATAAGATGAATGGTTTACTTACAAGTACAGCAGAAAACATAATCTTTGTGTTGGAGTTCTCTGCTGTAATCGTAGCATTGTTTCTTGCAGCACTTCTGCTGGAGAAGCTGGCACAAAAAAAACGAGGAGTAAAGGAGCCGATTTTTACCACCAGAGCAGTGGCAATGATAGGTATGTTTTCAGCTATCGCGATGATACTGATGCTATTTGAATTTCCGGTTCCCTTTGCACCGCCCTTTTATGAGTTGGACTTCAGCGAGCTTCCTATTTTAGTGGGAACCTTTGCCTTTGGTCCTGCCGCCGGCGTAATGATAGAGTTTCTTAAGATTCTGCTGAAGCTATTCGTGAAGGGAACCTCCACGGCCTTTGTGGGCGACTTGGCAAACTTTGTGGTAGGATGCAGCTTTATTCTTCCGGCATCTACGATATATGCATTCCGAAAGAATAAGAAAAGCGCAGTTATATCCTGCATCACAGGAACTCTGTTTTTGACTGTTTTCGGTACTGCCTTCAACGCCATCTATCTGTTGCCCGCCTTTTCAGAGCTATATGGTATGCCTTTGGATACCATCCTAAGCATGGGCGTAGAGGTAAATCCTTTTGTAACAGAGGGTAATATCCTAAGCTTCGTGGTTGCCTGTGTCGCACCGCTGAACCTGTTGAAGGGTACCGCTGTCTCATTCATTACATTAATGATTTATAAACCGCTGAGTCCCATCATTAAAACCGGACACAGTAAATAATGTAGCAGCTGTTATTTATAGGAATCCAATGAATGGAATCC
>CAYOHU010000028.1:0-4449 GCA_964403845.1 uncultured Acetatifactor sp. | reverse complement strand
GGAATCCAATGAATGGAATCCCATAAATAACAGCTATATGCTTCTGTGTATTTAAGCGTCTGCTTTGACCTTCATGGTCAGTGCTATCCTTTTCTTTGCCACGTCCACACTGATAACCTGTACCTCTACCACATCACCCACGCTGACCGCCTCCAGAGGATGCTTAATAAAACGGTCGGTAATTTGAGAGATATGAACCAATCCGTCCTGATGTACCCCGATATCAACGAACACTCCAAAATCAATTACATTTCGCACTGTTCCCTTCAGAATCATTCCGGGTTTCAAATCCTTCATATCTAAGACATCACTGCGCAGAACAGGCTTTGGCATGTCATCTCTGGGATCACGTGCGGGCTTCTCCAATTCCTTTAAGATATCGGTCAACGTAATCTCACCGATTCCAAGTTCCTCGGCTAGGAGCTTCTTATTCTTAATCCGTTTCTCCAAGGAAGAAACCGTCAAAGCATCACCGCTCTGCATTTCATTACGCATGTTATTATTCTGTGTACTATTATTTGCCTTGGCAGCGTCGCCATCTAATACCACGCCACCCATAGCAGCTGCCAGTGCTTTCCCCATAGCGGTATTGGTATTGCGCACCTGCACCTGTTTAGCCGCAGGCTTTCTCTGAGGCTTCTCCGCCGGAGCCTTCTTTGCGGCAGTCTTCTGTGCTGCAGCTTTTTTCTGTGCTTCCTTCACATCCTCCATGGTAAGCCCCAGTTTCTCCAGCAGCTTCCCTGCAGCTTCGTAGGACTCAGGATGCACGCTTGTGGCATCCAACGGATTGTCCCCATCCAGAATCCTCATAAAGCCTGCACACTGTTCAAAAGCCTTGGGACCAAGCTTTGCAACCTTCAGTAATTGTTTTCTGTTCGTGAAGCGTCCATTGGTCTCACGGTAATCTACGATATTCTTAGCAATGGTCTTGTTGATACCGGAGATATACTCCAACAGGGACGCTGATGCAGTATTCAGATCCACACCAACCTTATTCACACTATCCTCAACCACACCATTCAAGGCATCACTAAGCTTCTTCTGGTTCATATCATGCTGATACTGACCCACACCAATCGACTTGGGATCTATCTTGACCAACTCAGCCAAGGGATCCTGCAATCTTCGTGCAATAGATGCCGCACTTCGCTGCCCCACATCAAAATTCGGAAATTCCTCTGTGGCAAGCTTACTTGCAGAGTATACGGACGCACCGGCCTCGTTTACAATGACGTACTGCACAGGTCTATCTAACTCCTTTATCAGCTCAACAATCACCTGCTCTGACTCACGGGACGCCGTTCCGTTTCCGACAGATATTAAATCGACATTATACTTTTTAATAATTCTCTTCAGCTCAGCCTTTGCCTCTTCCACCTTGTTTTGAGGAGCGGTGGGATAAATAACTTTTGTATCCAATACCTTACCGGTGGGATCCACTACTGCCAGTTTGCATCCGGTACGGAATGCCGGATCCCATCCGAGAACCACCTTTCCGGCAATAGGAGGCTGAAGGAGAAGCTGCTCCAGGTTTTTGCCAAACACCGTGATGGCTCCATCCTCCGCTTTCTCGGTCAGTTCATTTCTAATTTCCCTTTCAATAGCAGGTGCTATTAAACGTTCATAGCTATCAGTAATGGCTTCCATTAATACCGGAGTCGTATAAGGATTATCAGAGGTAAGTGTTTTCTTCTCCAAATACCTGATAATACGCTCCACAGGAGCATTAACCTTCACGGTTAACACCTTTTCAGCCTCTCCGCGATTCAAGGCAAGGATTCTGTGTCCGGCAATTTTCTTTACCGGCTCTTCAAAGTGATAATACATCTCATACACACTCTCAGCCTTCTCATCCTTGGCAGCACCGGTAATAATTCCCTCTTCCATTGTAATACTGCGGATATAAAGTCTATGATCCGCCTCATCTGAAATATTTTCCGCAATAATATCCTTTGCCCCCTGAAGAGCTTCTGTCACGGAAGCCACACCCTTTTCCTCGGAAATATACTTTGCAGCCTCTTCCTCCACGGGAGTCTCCGCATTCTGTGACATAAGGTACTGTGCCAGACCATCCAGACCTTTTTCCTTTGCCACACTGGCACGAGTCTTTCTCTTAGGGCGATAGGGTCGATACAAATCCTCCACAACAACCAAAGTTTGTGCTGCAAGAATCTTCTCCCTCAATTCCTCTGTCAGGGCACCCTGCTCTTCTATACTTTTCAGTACCTGTTCCTTCTTATCCTCCAGATTGCGCAGATACATAAGTCTTTCATGCAAATCACGCAGCTGCTCATCATTCAAGGAGCCGGTGACTTCTTTACGATAACGGGAAATAAAGGGAATTGTATTTCCCTCATCAATCAATTTCACGGCGGCCTCCACCTGCCATTTTTCAACCTTTAGTTCTTCTTTTAATTGCTGTATAATATCCATATATTGATACCTTTCTTCCTCATAGGAATTTCCTTTTGCAGTATGTAGCCATACTCCCCTTGCAGTAGTTGGCTCATCTCATTCATTATACTTGAAAGCATATCTGTTTTTCAAGATTTCATAAAGTTTTTAGAAAAAAATTGCCGCATTTATTTGCTTATATGCGGAAAAAATGCTACAGTAAGGTCAGAGGTAACACAATTATTCGGAATTGAAATCGGAGGAAGGATTATGGCATACTTATCCCCTATTGAAAATGTTCCATTGTATACACCATCCTATAGCGTTGGTTCTGCTGCCGCACGCAGCTTAAGCATGACCGGCATTGCACCGGGAATGGATAAGAAAGCACAGGAAGCAGAACAAAGAGGCAGCATCAAAGACCCCTCAGAGGAATGTCAGACCTGCAAGAGACGTAAATATGTAGATGGCTCCAACGAAATGGTGTCCTTTAAAAGTCCTACGCACATTTCGCCCCAGAGAGCTGCAGCTGCAGTGCGTTCTCACGAGCAGGAGCATGTGAACAATGCATATAGCAAGGCCACTACCGGTAACGGCAAGGTGCTGCAGGCCAGCGTAAATATCCACACAGCAATCTGCCCGGAATGCGGTCGCTCCTATGTATCCGGCGGCACAACTCATACGCAGATTAAGTATTACAATGAAGATAATCCTTATCAGCAGGAGCTGAAGGCTACGGATGAAATGAAATATAAAGGCATGAACGCTGACTTTATTGTATGATACCTGACAGCAATACATTGTGAATTCCTTGGAGACCGGATATGAATCAATACAAAACCAGTTCTGAATTAAAAAATATTGCACGATATAAATTGCGTGGCAAATACGGTTCTGCCATGTTAGTATCACCCGTGATACAGTTCGCTGTGGCAATGGCCGTTTTTGTCCCTCTTATATTAATGCTGTTCCTTCTGTCTGTCATAATATCGATAGCGAACAATTTCGAGACCAACACCCTTGCTTTTACCTTGAGCGTGTATTTAGTGATGATTCCCTTCACCGCCCTGTTAGGTGTGATGAATACGGGAGTCTCTCTGTTTTACTTAAATATTGCATGTGGAAGGAAGCACTCTGTAGCGGATATATTCTACGGATTCCGGGCACAATTCAAGAAATCACTGGCATTGTCTGCGGTTATCACTCTGGCAAACTATGCATGCATGCTTCCCTACCAGATACTGAACTTTTTGCCTTTCCATGCTTCCCAAACAGAATGGATTTTATTATTTCTCTCGTATATAGGCGGCAATCTGATTTTCCTTCCCATACAATTGTCGCTGTCCCAGTGCTTTTACCTTTTATTGGATTTCCCAGATTACAGTACCTTAGAATTGCTGAAGCTAAGTGTACGGATAATGAAGGGACACAAGCTCCGACTGTTTTATATCCAATTAAGCTTTATCCCTCTTCAGATTCTATGTATTCTTTCCTTTTACATCGGTTATCTGTGGGGTATACCTTATATGAATATGACCAATGCGCTATTCTTCCTTGATATCATGAAGCCGCAGCCCTCAGAAACAACATCCTGCGATTCTTTTTCCAATTAACAATCAAATACATCAGTTTTTAATGAAACGGCTATTAAAAACTGATGTACTGTTACTATTATACACTTATCCACTTTAAATACCCATTGATAAACGGGTCCAATGCGCCATCCAGCACCGCATCCACATTACCGGTTTCTACCTCTGTTCTATGATCCTTCACCATGGTATAGGGCTGCAATACGTAGGAGCGAATCTGATTGCCCCAGCCGATATCCTTAACCTCTCCTCGAATGTCAGACAGCTTCTCAACATTTGCCTCCTGCTTTAGCAGAAACAGCTTCGCCTTCAGCATCTGCATCGCCTTGTCCTTGTTTTGGAACTGGCTTCGTTCATTCTGACACTGAACCACGGTTCCTGTAGGAATATGGGTAATTCGAATGGCAGATGAGGTCTTATTAATATGCTGACCGCCCGCACCACTGCTTCGGTAGGTATCGAT
>CAYOHU010000027.1:0-12274 GCA_964403845.1 uncultured Acetatifactor sp. | reverse complement strand
TTTTAAGGCATTCCTGGGATATCGTAACTTTGTTATGAAAACCAAAGCCGGCGAAATACTGGCGGTTGCCAATACGTTATGGACCCTGTTGGATATGGATACCGAAAAGCCGGTTGCACCCTCGCAGGAGATGCTGCAGAAGTATGTCATAGAGGAAAAGCTGCCAATGGAATATGCACCGCGCAAGGTCGTTATTCCCGATGGTGGGATAAAAAAAGACCCGGTTGTGGTGAAAAAGCATCATTTGGATACCAACCACCACGTAAACAATGGTCAGTATGTGAATATAGCTATGGATTTTCTGCCAGAAGATTTTACCATCGGGCAGCTTAGGGCAGAATATAAGAAGCAGGCTTTTTTGGATGATATCCTTTATCCCTATGTAGCGCGGGTGGATTCCGGGTATGTGGTAAAGCTGGCGGATGCGGACGGAAAAACATATGTGTCCGTGGAGTTTCTGCGGAAGGAGAGGTAACAGATGATTCGTTTGGGAGAGAAGCAACGCCTTACAATTGTAAAAAAGGTTGATTTCGGTGTATATGTGGCATCCTCTGAGGGACGTCAGGAGGAGCGTGTGCTTTTGCCTGCGAAGCAGGTGCCGGCCGAAAGTAAAATCGGTGATGAGATAGAAGTATTTATTTACCGGGATTCCGGCGACAGAATGATCGCAACCACCAATACCCCCAAGCTGATGATGGGGGGCGTGGCAAAGCTTACGGTTGCAGAGGTGGGAAAATTCGGTGCCTTTCTGGATTGGGGATTGGAGAAGGATTTATTTCTGCCCTTCAAGCAGCAGACAAAGCATGTGAGACAGGGAGATGAGGTGCTGGTGTCCCTCTATGTGGATAAGAGCGGGCGTCTCTGTGCCACCATGAATGTATATGAGAATCTGCGGACGGACAGCCCCTATGAGAAGGATGCGCAGGTGCAGGGGCATATCTATCAGATCAGTGATAATTTCGGAGCATTTGTAGCGGTGGATAATATTTATTCTGCGTTGATCCCGAAAAAAGAGCTGTATGGCAGAGCTGAGGTCGGAGAGG
Source organism: uncultured Acetatifactor sp. (assembly GCA_964403845.1). Taxonomy (GTDB): domain Bacteria; phylum Bacillota; class Clostridia; order Lachnospirales; family Lachnospiraceae; genus Acetatifactor. The sequence continues at coordinate 11,231 of CAYOHU010000027.1, read as the reverse complement.
ACATTACCGCCAGAGTGGTGCAGGTGCATGAGGATGGAAAGCTTTCTCTGAGTATCCGGGAAAAGGCATATCTGCAGATTGAGAAGGATGCAGTAGAGCTTCTGAAGCTCATCGACAGCTATGATGGTGTGCTTCCCTTTAATGATAAGGTATCTCCCGAAATTATTAAAAGGGAGACCGGCATGAGCAAGAATGAGTTCAAGCGTGCGGTGGGAAATCTCTTAAAAGCCGGCAAAATTGAGATTGGGGAAAAAGTAATTCGTAGGATTTACTAAGAAACAGTTCCAAAATAAACCAAGGTGTGCTATTTCGAATTTGACAGACGGCAGTTTATGGTGAATAAAAGTATCCGAAACGATTGTTTTCGGGTACTTTTTTGGATAATGGAAAAAAGTGCATAAAAAGCTATTGCTTTTTTGCTGAATTTTTTGTACATTTGTTATATAGCGAATCATAGTTAAAATGAAAGCTAAAGGAGCGGAAAAAATGATATCGAATCAGATTTTGCAGAATACGATTGAAGGCATGAAAGGAATTGCAAGAGTAGAATTGTCTGTAATGGATGTGGACGGCAAAGAAGCTGCATCAACCATGGATATGAGTAATTGTGCCAAGGCGGCGATGGAATTTGCCTCATCTGCGGCTGATTCACAGGAAATTCAGGGATATCAGTATTTTAAGATCTTTGATGAGCAGCAGCTGGAATACATATTGATTGTAGGCGGCAGTGGCGAAGATGTATATATGGTTGGCAAGATGGCAGCATTCCAGATTCAGAATCTGTTGGTTGCTTACAAAGAACGTTTTGACAAAGATAATTTCATCAAGAATCTGCTGTTGGACAATCTGCTGTTGGTGGATATCTACAGCCGTTCCAAAAAGTTACATATCCAGACAGATGTATCCCGTGTTGTTATGATTGTGGAGTCCGGCAACGGAAAGGATAATAACGCGCTGGAGCTTGCAAGAACATATTTTGGAAATAATAGCAAAGATTTCATTACCGCAGTGGATGAAAATAATGTTATAGTAGTGAAGGAGCTGACAGAGGCTGATGCCGGTAAAGAGATGGAAAAGTCAGCAAGAGGTCTTTGCACTTATCTGCAGAAGGAGGGCATCAAGGAACTCCGCATTGCATATGGTACGGTCATTCACGAGATTAAAGAGGTGAGCCGTTCCTATAAGGAAGCCAAGATGGCTTTGGATGTAGGCAAGATTTTCTTTGATGACAGGGATGTGATTGCCTATAGTGAGCTTGGAATAGGCAGATTGATTTATCAGCTTCCCATTCCGCTTTGCAAGATGTTTATTCGTGAGATTTTTGGTGGGAAAAGCCCGGATGAGTTTGACGAGGAGACATTGACAACAATCTATAAGTTCTTTGAGAACAGTCTGAATGTGTCTGAAACCTCAAGACAGCTCTTCATCCACCGCAATACTTTGGTTTATCGTCTGGATAAGCTACAGAAGAGCACCGGATTGGATCTGCGTATATTTGAGGATGCCATTACCTTCAAGATTGCCTTGATGGTAGTGAAATATATGAGATATATGGAGACCTATGAATACTAATTAAAAACGTAAACGAGGATTTTACAGGAGATTGGTGGCTAATATACATGGCGAAAAAGGAATTGATTAGAAGAAAAAGGGAACAAATGATAGAGGATCACGGCATCATTTATCTTGAAGATGTGCATAAGTCCTACTCGACAGGATCACCTGCGCTCAACGGAGTTGATCTCAGTATTAAAAGAGGAGAGTTTGTATTTATAGTGGGCGACAGTGGTTCCGGAAAATCTACATTGATAAAACTTCTGCTGCGGGAGCTTACTGCGACCAGCGGCAGTGTTCATGTTATGGGATGCAATCTGTCGAAGCTGAAGCATGGTCAGATACCGAGATTCAGAAGAAATCTGGGTGTGGTGTTTCAGGATTTCCGTCTGCTGAATGACAGAAACGTGTATGAGAATGTTGCATTTGCACAGCGGATTGTTGAGACTCCCACGAATGAAATCAGAAGAAATGTCCCCGCAATTCTGGCTACGGTGGGTCTGGCCGGAAAATACAAAGCCAAGACAAAGCAATTGTCCGGTGGAGAACAGCAAAGGGTGGCATTGGCGAGAGCACTGGTGAACAATCCTTCTATTTTGCTTGCTGATGAGCCTACCGGCAATCTGGACCCCAAGAATTCGTGGGAAATCATGAATCTTTTGGGGGAGATTAATGAGAAAGGAACCACGGTTGTTGTGGTTACTCACAACAGAGAGATTGTCAACGCGATGCAGAAGCGCGTGGTCACAATGAAAAAGGGAGTGATTGTGAGCGACGAAGAGAAGGGTGGTTATTTAGATGAAGCTTAGTACATTACTTTATACCATCAAACAGGGATTTGTGAATATTTTCCGCAACAAGTGGTATTCCCTTGCTTCCGTGGCAACCATTTCGACCTGTCTGTTCCTGTTTGGTCTTTTTTATGCAGTATTGGCAAATTTCAACAATATTATTAAAACAGCGGAGGAGAGCGTATCCGTCACCGTGTTTTTTCATAGCGAGTCAGACAGCTGCGGCAGTCATGCGGAGGGAATGATTCCTGATGATGCACGGATTGAGGCAATCGGACAGCTCATAGGGAATCGTCTGGAGGTATCCGATGTGATATTCCTCTCTGATGATGAGGTGTGGGCAACCTTCGGACCGGATTATTTTGGTGAGAATTATACGGAGGGTTTCCCGGAGAATCCTTTGGAGGGTGAAGATAATTACGAAGTCTTTCTGAGTGATGTATCCATGCAGGATGCCCTTATTACCTGGCTGCAGTCAATTCCGGAGGTGCGGAAGGTCAATTACTCTGAGATGACTGCAAGTACCTTGAGCGGTGTCAATCAATTGATTGCTTATGTGTCGGTGATTATCATTGCGGTTCTGCTGTGCGTCAGTGTGTTCCTGATCAGCAATACCGTCACCATTGGGATTTCTGTTCGTAAGGAAGAGATCAACATCATGAAATATATCGGTGCAACGGATTTCTTTGTGCGGGCTCCCTTTGTGCTGGAGGGTATGCTGATTGGATTATTTGGCGCTGTGATTCCGCTGTGGATTATCCATACCATTTATCAGAATACACTGAATTATATCGTGGAACGCTTCTCGATTTTAAGCGGTTTCTTAAATTTTTTAACTGTTAGTCAGGTGTTTGATGTTCTGACACCTGTGTCATTGTTGATTGGTGTGGGAATTGGATTCATGGGCAGTATTTCAACTGTGAAAAAGCATTTGCATGTATAAGTCGGAAAGAGTTTTTGCGTTGTAAAATGCGCATATTAAGGATTTATGAAGAAAAAATACAGATGGATGAGTCTCTCGTTATGCCTGCTTTTTGCGGCTGCAACGCAAATTGGTACGTCGACGACTACGGTGTCTGCAATTACCTCCGAAAGCATTAAGGAGAAAGAGGAGCAGATTACACAGGCGGAGAATGAAAAGGAATTATTAGAGAATAATCTAAGTGATCTTCAGGAAATAAAGAAAGAACTGGAGAATGAGAAGGCAGACCTACAGAAATATGTGGTTCGCCTGGATGCCAATTTAGGGCAGATAGAGGATAATATTGCAAATCTGAAGGCTCAGATCGGAACAAAGGAAGCGGAAATTGTGTTGGCGGAGGCTGAACTGCTGGCAGCGCAGGAAAAAGAAGAAAATCAGAAAGAATCCATGATCATCCGCATAAGAATGATGTATGAGAAAAGAGATTCCTATCTGCTGGATATGCTTTTGGATGCGGAGGGTCTCGGAGATTTTCTGAACCGGGCAGACTACATGGAGAAGGTCATGGCTTATGACCGACAGATGTGGGAGGATTATCGGGAGAACCGCAGGCTGGTTGAATTGTGCAAAACAGAATTGGAATTAGAGAAGGAGATTCTTGACAAGACAAAAGCCAATGTGGAAACAGAACAGAAAAATCTGGAAGCTTTGATTGCAAAGAAAAATCAGGATATTGTCAGCTATGAGTCGGATATCAGCAACAAGGAAGCGGTAATTGCGGAGTACGAAGCGGAAATAGCACAGCAGAATGCGGAAATTGAAGCATTGGAGACAGCTATCGCCGAAGAAAAGAAGAAGCTGCTGCAGAGCAGTGGCGAGGTGCTGACATATGACGGCGGTGTATTTAAATTTCCGCTGGCAAGTTATACCAGAGTATCGGATGATTATGGGAAACGTATCCATCCGATTCTCGGAGTAGAGCAGTTTCATAACGGTGTGGATTTCGCAGCACCGAAGGGAACGGCTATTTATGCGGCGTATGACGGGAAGGTGGTTGCGGCCACGTATAGCGCGACTATGGGAAACTATGTCATGATAGATCACGGAGATGGCCTGTATACGATTTATATGCATGCGTCAGCATTATATGTGGAACGGGGGAACATTGTAGTCAGAGGTGAGACGATTGCTGCAGTGGGTACTACGGGACGTTCTACCGGCAATCATTTGCATTTCAGTGTGCGCAAGGACGGCAGTTATGTGTCTCCGTGGAATTATCTGTCGGAATAGGAATATTTCCTGATATGGGATGGAAGGAGAACTGTATTTTACAGTGTGAAATAAGAAATGGAAGACAATAGAGACAATCATTATTACGACATGGATTCTTTTCAACAACAAAACAGCGGTTCTGTAAGGAAGGACAAAGAAAAAAAGGGAACATTTTTTGGTGGAATCGTAGTAGGTGTGACAGGAGTATTGCTGGTGCTTTGCCTGATTTTGGCGGGTGTTAAGGCACAGAATCTGGTCGGACGCCTTCTGAATGGTGTTAGCGCGGAGGATATTGAGTTTGCGGAGAATTCTGCCATCACACCGGAGCTTGTGGATAAGCTGCAGGTTTTGGAAGAGACTATAAACGACTACTATTATCTGGAGGAGGTTTCGGATGAGAAGCTGGATGATGGTATCTATAAGGGACTGCTGACTGCTTTGGGAGATCCTTATTCAGAGTATTATACGGCAGAAGAGCTGATGTCTCTTATGCAACAATCAGAAGGTATTTATTATGGAATAGGTGCCTACGTGAGTTTGGATACGGCAACCTCTCTGCCGAAGATTTCAGGAGTCATTGAGGGGACACCGGCAGAAGAGGCCAAGCTGCGTGCCAATGATCTGATTTATGAGGTGGATGGCGTATCCACCTATGGCTTGCAGCTTACGGAAGCGGTGGCCTTAATAAAGGGCGAGGAAGGCACGGAGGTTGTTTTGACCATTGTGAGAGATGGGGAAAGCGATTATTTAGAAATTCCGGTAATCAGACGCAAGGTGGAGAGCCCTACGGTAAAATTTGAAATGCTGGATGATGAGACTGCCTATATTCAGATTGTGGAATTTGATGAGGTGACAGTGGATCAGTTTGCGGATGCACTGGCTACGGCCAAAGGCTCCGGAATGAAGGGACTGATATTGGATTTGCGCGCCAATCCGGGCGGAAATCTGAGTGCGGTGGTAGAAATAGCAAGAATGATGCTGCCGGAGGGCATGATAGTTTATACGGAGGATAAGAACGGTAAGCGCATGGAATATACCTGTGACGGTAAACGCCGGCTGGAGGTTCCCATGGTGGTTCTGGTTGATATGAATTCTGCCAGTGCTTCGGAGATTCTGGCAGGTGCTGTGAAGGATTACGGAATCGGAACATTGGTGGGAACGACTACCTTTGGGAAAGGAATCGTGCAGCAGATTATTCCCTTCAGTGACGGCTCGGCGGTGAAGCTGACCATCAGTAGCTATTATACGCCGAAGGGAAATAATATCCACGGGATAGGAATTGCTCCGGATATCGAATGTGAATTTGACGGGGAGGCTTACTACAATACTGAGAATCCCTACGACAACCAGCTGGAGAAGGCCAAGGAAGTGCTGAAAGGAAAAATGTGATAGTTCTGTGGGTCAGCAGTTGCGAAGGTTATATGAAAATACTGAAATCCAAGTGCGAACAAATCTATTTCCAGGATAGCAAGGGGCAGACTTGGGAAGAATTTAAAGACAATATACCGATGCCGGGCAGTTGTTAATATGGAGTTATTTCCCATGGAAAAGCAGCAGAAATCCTTGGAGTATTCAAGATGGATTTGATTACACTGTATGGCAAATTAGGACTTCCTTATATTGAGATGACTGACGAGGAAATAGAAGAATTATCAACGGTAAACTATTTGAAGGAAGTGATGGCATGATTGTAATTTCTGATACAACACCAATTATTTCGTTGATGAAAGCAAATAGGCTGGATTTACTTAGAAAGCTTTATGGAAAAGTATTGATTCCCAATGCAGTGTACAAAGAGTTGACGGAAAATGCTACATTTGCCAAAGAAGCCAAGATAATCAAAGATATAGATTACGATATATTAAATGAAGGTATTTCTTTCGAGAGATACCTTTTATTATTTTGAAAAAATGGAGGGATAGGCGATGAGAGAACTTATACCATCTAAGGATGTGCGGAATGATTCCGATACCTGCCTTGGACCAGTAATAAATTATAGAACATAAGTTCGTTTTAGGTATGTACATTTTATTTGCTTTGTGATATATTAGAAGAAGCGTTTTGTACTATAGATTCCATGTGGTTTTTAGGTATGAAATCTCTGATTTCGTATTAACTTATTGGAGGAATTTTGCTTATATGGAGTTCAAATTACATTCAGAATATAAACCTACAGGCGACCAGCCGCAGGCGATTGCTGACCTTGTAGAAGGCTTCAAGGAAGGCAACCAATTCCAGACTTTACTGGGCGTTACCGGCTCAGGGAAGACCTTTACCATGGCGAATGTCATTGAACAATTACAGAAGCCAACCCTTATAATCGCACACAATAAAACCCTTGCCGGGCAGTTGTACTCAGAGTTCAAGGAGTTCTTCCCGGAGAATGCAGTGGAGTATTTTGTATCCTATTATGATTATTATCAACCGGAGGCGTATGTACCATCGTCTGATACTTATATTGCAAAGGATTCTGCCGTTAATGATGAAATTGATAAATTGCGCCTTTCGGCAACGGCGTCTCTGACGGAACGAAGGGATGTTATTGTGGTAGCCAGTGTATCCTGCATTTACGGACTGGGAAGCCCGGACGAGTATCAGGACATGATTGTATCACTGCGCCCCGGCATGCTCAAGGATAGGGATGGGGTACTGCGCGAGCTGGTTGATATTCAATACACCCGTAATGATATGGATATGCAGCGAGGCTGCTTTCGCGTGAGGGGAGATGTAGTGGAGGTTTATCCGGCACAGGGAGGAGATTACCTGATTCGGATTGAATTCTTTGGAGACGAAATTGACCGCATAGCGGAGGTGGAACCACTGACAGGGAAAATTCACTCCGTGTTGAATCATGTTGCGATTTTTCCGGCGTCTCATTATGTAGTATCTCAGGATAAGATAAAAGCAGCCTGTGACAATATTGAAAAAGAGATGGAAGAGAGGGTGCGGTATTTCAAGGGTGAGGATAAACTGATTGAGGCTCAGCGTATTGCAGAACGTACAAACTTTGATATCGAGATGCTTCGGGAAACAGGCTTCTGCTCAGGTATTGAAAATTATTCCAGACATCTGAATGGCATGCCGGAGGGTGCGCCGCCCATGACATTAATGGACTTTTTCAAGGATGATTTTCTGATCATCATTGATGAATCCCACATGACGATTCCGCAGATTAGAGGCATGTATGCAGGTGACCGGTCACGTAAGACCACCCTTGTGGATTACGGCTTTCGTCTGCCCTCTGCATTGGATAACCGACCCTTGAATTTTGAAGAATTTGAAGCGCATATTGATCAGATGATGTTTGTATCTGCCACGCCTTCTGAATATGAGGCGGAGCACGAGCTGCTTCGCACAGAACAGATTATACGTCCTACAGGACTTTTGGATCCTGAGGTGTCAGTTCGTCCGGTAGAAGGACAGATTGATGATTTGATTGGTGAAGTAAATAAAGAAATCGAGAAGCATAACAAGGTACTGGTCACCACTCTCACCAAGAGGATGGCAGAGGACTTGACAGATTATATGAAGGAGGTCGGAATCAGGGTAAAGTATTTGCATTCCGACATTGATACGCTGGAGCGTGCAGAAATCATTCGTGATATGCGTTTGGATGTATTTGATGTGCTGGTGGGTATCAATTTGCTCAGGGAAGGACTGGACATTCCGGAGATTTCGTTGGTGGCTATTTTAGACGCGGATAAGGAGGGCTTCCTGCGTAGCGAAACCTCCCTGATTCAGACCATTGGACGTGCAGCGCGAAATGCAGAAGGTCATGTTATCATGTATGCGGATCGAATAACGGACTCCATGCGAGCGGCATTGGATGAGACGAACAGACGTCGGGAAATTCAGATGCAATATAATGAAGCTCATGGCATTACACCACAGACCATCAAGAAAGCGGTCAGGGATTTGATCCGTATTTCAAAGACGATTGCCCGGGAAGAGCTGCAGTTTGAAAAGGATCCGGAGTCCATGGACCGCAGGGAGCTGGTGAAGCTGATTGCGGATGTACAGAAGAAGATGCAGAAAGCTGCTGCGGATTTGAATTTCGAAGCGGCTGCAGAGCTGCGTGATAAGATGATAGAGCTGAAGCAAAAATTGCAGGAGCCGGAGGAAAATTGAGCCTGCCCGGAAAGTGATTGTAAGGAAGAGATGGAAAAAATTGAAACGAGGTACAAAATGGAAGACATCAAAAAAATGCGTCCGCGAGAATATATCAAGGTACGCGGTGCATGTGAGCATAATCTGAAAAATATTAATGTGGATATTCCCAGAAACGAACTGGTGGTACTGACAGGAATGTCGGGATCCGGAAAGTCTTCGCTGGCATTTGATACCATTTATGCAGAGGGACAGAGAAGATATATGGAGTCATTGTCCTCGTATGCCCGTCAATTCTTAGGCCAGATGGAGAAGCCTGTGGTGGAGAGAATTGACGGTTTGTCTCCGGCGATCTCCATTGATCAGAAATCAACCAACCGAAACCCTCGTTCAACAGTGGGAACTGTTACAGAGATTTATGATTACTTCCGCCTGCTTTATGCCAGAATCGGTATTCCCCACTGTCCTAAGTGCGGACGAGAGATTGCCAAACAGAGCGTGGATCAAATGGTGGATCAGGTGATGACACTCCCGGAGGGGACAAAGATTCAAATACTGGCACCTGTGGTTCGAGGCCGAAAGGGAGAGCATGTGAAGGTGTTTGATCGTGCCAAGAGAAGCGGTTATGTACGTGTGCGTATTGATGGCAGCATATATGAATTGACGGAAGAAATTAAGCTTGATAAGAATATTAAGCATAATATCGAAATTGTAGTGGACCGTTTAGTAGTGAAGGAAGGGATTGAGCGCCGTCTGACAGATTCCATTGAGAATGTTCTGGATTTGGCAGAGGGTCTTCTTGTGGTGGATATCATTGGAGGAGAGCCTATGAATTTTAGTCAGAGCTTCTCCTGCCCTGACTGTGGTATCAGTATTAGTGAGGTGGAGCCCAGAAGCTTTTCCTTCAACAATCCCTTCGGAGCCTGCCCGGAATGCTTTGGCCTGGGCTATAAAATGGAATTTGACGAGGATTTGATGATTCCTGATAAACATTTGAGTATTAAAGAAGGAGCCATTCAGGTGATGGGGTGGCAGTCCTGCGCGGATAAATCCAGCTTTACGAATGCCATTTTGCAGGCGCTTTGTAAGGAATATAAGTTTGATCTGGAGACGCCCTTCTGCGAGTATCCCGAAAAAATTCAAAATATTCTGCTCTATGGAACAAACGGTAAAGAGGTTGAGGTTCATTATGTGGGACAGCGCGGACGCGGTGTTTATCCTGTTGCCTTTGAGGGTCTGATTAAGAATGTTGAGCGCAAATATAAAGAGACCTTCTCCGAAGCTATGAAGCAGGAATATGAGACTTTTATGCGAATCACTCCATGCAGTGAGTGTAAGGGAATGCGTCTGAAAAAAGAGTCGCTTGCAGTAACGGTGTGTGATAAAAACATATATGAAGTGACATCCCTGTCAATTGGCGATTTGAACGAGTTTATACAGCATCTGCAGCTTACGAATCAACAGATGCTGATTGGGAAACAGGTACTGAAAGAGATTCGTGCCAGAGTGGGCTTCCTGATTGATGTAGGACTTGATTATCTGTCTCTCTCCCGCGCAACAGCGTCCCTTTCCGGTGGCGAGGCACAGCGTATCCGATTGGCGACCCAGATAGGCTCCGGTTTGGTGGGTGTATGTTACATCTTGGATGAACCCAGTATCGGTCTGCATCAGAGAGATAACGATAAGCTTTTGAATACCCTGAAGAATTTGCGGGATTTGGGAAATACACTGATTGTGGTAGAGCATGACGAGGATACCATGTTTGCAGCGGATTATATTGTGGACATCGGTCCCGGTGCGGGTTCCCACGGTGGAGAGGTAGTGGCTTGCGGCACTGCGGAAGAGATTATGAAGGTGCCGGAGTCGGTCACCGGTAAGTACTTAAGCGGTGAATGGAAAATTCCGGTTCCGGCGTCCAGACGAAAACCCACCGGATACCTGAAGATATTGGGTGCTCAGGAAAATAATCTGAAAAACATAAACGTAGAGATTCCCTTGGGAGTTATGACTTGTGTAACAGGTGTGTCGGGCTCCGGCAAAAGCTCTCTGGTGAATGAGATTTTGTATAAGCATTTGGCAAGAGATTTAAACCGTGCCAGATGCATCCCCGGTAAGCATAAGGACATTCAGGGACTGGAGCAGCTGGATAAGGTGATTGATATCGACCAGTCTCCGATCGGAAGAACACCCCGCTCCAATCCTGCAACCTATACAGGCGTATTTGATCAAATCCGCGATTTATTTGCCTCCACAGCAGATGCCAAAGCAAAGGGCTACGGGAAAGGAAGGTTCAGCTTCAATGTGAAGGGAGGTCGTTGTGAGGCCTGTGGCGGTGACGGAATTATTAAGATTGAGATGCATTTCTTACCTGACGTGTATGTACCCTGTGAGGTTTGCGGTGGTAAACGATATAACCGGGAAACCTTGGATGTAAAATATAAAGGCAAGAGTATTTTTGATGTGTTGGATATGACAGTGGAGGAGGCATTGCCCTTCTTTGAAAATCTGCCATCCATCAGAAGGAAGATTGAGACGCTTTATGATGTGGGTCTTTCCTATGTGAAGCTGGGACAGCCTTCTACCAC
>CAYOHU010000026.1:0-12468 GCA_964403845.1 uncultured Acetatifactor sp. | reverse complement strand
AGTAGGAATTGATTTTTTCTCAACACCCTTTGATAAGACTTCAGTGGATTTTCTGGAGGAGATGGGGATGTCCTTTTATAAGATCGCATCCTTTGAAATGATCGATCTGCCTCTGTTAAGATATGTAGCATCTAAAGGAAAGCCCATCATCATGTCCACGGGTATGGGTAGTCTGGAAGAGATCAAAGAGGCAGTAGAGGCTGTTTATGAAACGGGCAATCACCAGCTTGCCTTATTAAAATGCAGCAGTGCCTATCCTGCCGTATGGGAAGATATGCATTTGCAGACCATTGTGGATATGAAGAACAGATTTGACATGCCGATCGGTTTGTCGGATCATTCCATGGGACATTTAAGCGCTGCAACAGCAGTTGCCATGGGAGCCAATATAATTGAAAAGCATTTTTGCATCAGTCGTGAAATTGAAAATCCGGATGCATCCTTCTCCATGAATCCTGCGGAATTTAAGGAGATGGTGGATACCATCAGACAGGTAGAGAAGGCAAAGGGCGGCGTGCAGTATGGCGTCAGTGATAAAGAACAGAGCAGCCGGGTATTCAGACGTTCCGTTTTTGCTGTGGAGAATATTAAAAAGGGAGAAAGATTTACAGAGGAAAATACCCGTATCATACGTCCCGGTTATGGAGAAAAGCCCAAGTATCTGTCCGATATACTGGGGATGAAGGCTGCTGAGGATATTGAAAGGGGTACGCCCATCCATTTTGATCTGATGGAGAAAAAGAGTATTTTATTTTTGACAAATAATCAAGAGAGTCTTTCCCTGTATCAGTGGCTGAAGGAGAAGGAAACTGACAGGGAGGTATATGCAATCTCCAATAAGCTGACCTATGACATGGTAAAGAATCTGGATCCGGCTTATCTTGTAAGCTATAATTACAGATATATTATTCCCGGGGAAATCCTGCAATATATGCAGGGAAAAGCAGTCAATCTGCATACATCCTATCTTCCCTATAACAGAGGCTCCAGTCCGAATTTCTTCAGCTTTCTGGAGGATACACCAAAGGGTGTTACCATTCATGAAATGACGGCAGAATTGGATAAGGGCCGTATCCTGTGCAGAAAGGAGATTTCCTTTGATGAGTCCGAAGAGACCTTTGCATCCAGCTATAACAGGCTGCAGCAGGAAATCATGGAGCTCTTTAAGGAGAATTGGGAAAGCATAAAGAATGGTACGCTGACAGGTTTTCTGCCGACAGAAAAGGGCAGTTATCATACCATGAAGCAGTTAGAAGTCTTCCGGGAGGAGCATCCCTTTTCCTGGGGTGATAATATTGCAGAAAAGAAACAGCAGTGGGGACTGTATTAAAGGTTATGCCGGAAAGGGCAGAGCTATGGAATGCGCAGGCTTCGAAAGTGAGGATGGCATGACAAATCAGAGTAGGATGACGATAGGAATCCGTGCGGACGGCAATGAAACCATCGGCATGGGACATTTGATGCGCTGCATGAGCATTGCTGCAGCACTAAAAATGCAGGGCGCAGAGTGTATTTTTTTTACCGCTGACAGGGAAGCCGGAAAATTTGTGGAAGAGAAGGGCTTTGTGTGCCGGGTGTTGGAAAGTGACTACCGATGTATGGAACAGGAGCTTTTCAGGCTGGAAGAGCTTCTGGAGGAATATAAGGTCTCTCTTTTGCTTACAGACAGCTATCAGGTCACCCAGGTCTATCTGGATGCACTGATGGTGCATTGTCCCGTATATTATATGGATGATATGGGAGTCTGCGGGCTTCGGGCAACAGGTCTGATCAATTATAATATTTATGCAGGGGATTTGGATTATGAAAATTGGGATCCCGGTCAAATGCAGCTTTTACTGGGCGCAGCATATGCTCCGGTGAAGGCGCAGTTTACAGAAGTGCCTTACCGTGTAAGGAGTGAGGTGAAAACGCTGCTGATTACCATGGGCGGCAGTGATGCCTTGAATATTGCAGGACAGTTAGGCGAGCTTTTGCTGCAGGCGCTTCCGGAAAGGATCCGGCTGCAGATCATATGCGGCAGATTCAATCCGCATCTGGATCAGTTAAAAAAGCTGGAGCAGTTAAGCAACAGAGTACATATCTGTGTGGATGTGCAGGATATGTGGAATAAGATGAAAGAGGCAGATATTGCCATTTCGGCAGCAGGCAGTACCCTGTATGAGCTGTGTGCTATGGGTGTTCCTACCGTTTGCTGCTATTATGTAGAGAATCAGAAAAGGATTGCAGAAGGCTTTGCAGACCGGGTAGGCATGGCAAACGGGGGAGATTTCTCTAAGAATCCGAAACAGGTGCTGCAGGCCATGGTCGGAGAGGCCTGTAAATTAGAAGCCTCCCTTCAGGACAGAGAAGAGCTGTCCCAAAGAATGAAACGGGTAACGGACGGAAAGGGTGCACAGCTTATAGCGAAAGCATTGCTGGCACAAAGCATTTCCAATCATGATGGTTAGGATAACATGTATCATGACCAAAATACATGACAAAAGAGCTAAGAGGACTTTTCGAAAACCGAAGACTTCTATATCAGTCCCAGGCTGCGCAGCAGGAACAGGAAAAATGTTAAGGTAATGGAGCTAAAGAAGGTGGTGGCTACCACCACGCTGGAGGTCAGCACGCCTTCGTGCTTCATGTTCTTAGCCATAATATAGCAACTCACTGTAGTAGGTGAGCCCAGCATGATAAGAATGGCTACCAGCTTCTCTCCGTTGAAGCCCATAGCGATTGCCAAAGGAAGGAAGATGGCAGGCAGAAGGACGAGCTTTAAAAAGGTGGCAACGGATGTAGGAAGGAGCTGCTTTAAGGCTTTTTGCCCTTCGAAGCCGGCTCCGAGTCCCAGTAAAGCAAGGGGCGTGGCCAGCACGGAAATATTAGAGATAGTTTTGGTAATGATAAAGGGGAAGGAGATTCTGCATGCGGAGGCAAGCATTCCCAGCAGAATTCCGATAATAATCGGATTGGTCAAAATACCCTTGAGGGCTGAACGCAGGGAGGCTTTATCCAAACCATGGGCGTTGGGTCCTGTAAAGGATAAAATCAGCACAGCTGCCACATTATATAAGGGTACGGTACCGATAATCATCAGAGGAGCCATACCGGAATTACCGTAAATATTCTGGATGAAAGCGATTCCAAGCACAGCGGCACTGCTTCTGTAGGAGGCCTGAATGAATTCCCCTAACAGAGCCTTGTTGTGGTAGATACAACCGGCTACCACCCAGATCACAACGATGCAGGTCAGTGTTACAAGAAAACAATAAAGTACATATTTGGTATCCCAAACACTGTAAAAATCGGATTCTGCAATATCACGGAACAGCAGAACCGGAAGGGTGATTTTATAATTGAAGGAATTCAGGGTTTTTACAAAAGGCTCATCTACAATATGAAATGTTTTCAATAAGTATCCAATGACCATTATCAGAAAAACAGGGATAGTGGCGTTGAGACTAAATATAAGCTGTTCCATGACTTCTCCTATACATGATATGCATTATCATTCTGACAGTATAATTAATTTCAGATAGTATAAATTAATTCTTCCTATATTTATATGGCGTTTCAAAAGATTTGTCAATACCACATGTTTTGTGGTAAAATACGGATATGAATGAGTATATGCCAATCGTAACAATGATAATTTGCATAGGTGTCCTGACAATTCTGGGTGTGGGAATCCGATTCCTGGTGTGCGCGAAACGAAAAAAACCCCGGGATATTGATTTGATGGAAGGACATGATTTTGAGTATTTTTGCGCGGAGTTACTTAAGAAGCGCGGATTTCTGGATGTGGAGGTCACCAAGGGAAGCGGAGATTATGGGATTGACATACTGGCAGAAAAGGATGGAGTCACCTATGCGATACAATGTAAATGCTATGCTGCACCGGTGGGAGTGAAGGCGGTTCAGGAGGCATATGCAGGCAGAGATTATTATGACTGCATGGTAGGAGCAGTACTGACCAATCAGTATTTCACTGCACCGGCAGTGGAGGCAGCCCAAAAATTAAAAATAATTTTATGGGACAGAGGTTATTTAGAGTCAATGATGGAAGAAAAGTAGAAACCTTAGTCCCATTGGAAACCTCTGTCCCATTGGGACATGAGGTTATTTAGAGTCAATGATGGAGGAATAGAGTGGATATTACTTCAACCTTAAACGAAGTGCTGGTTAAGCTCTTTCGAGAAATTACTACAATTGAAGAAAAAGCGCTCAAAACGGGCGAATACAGGGATTTGACGGTAAATGACATGCATGTCATAGAGGCGATTGATGTCAATGAACCAAAGAATATGTCGTCTGTTGCAAAGGTATTATCCATCACCACGGGTACGCTTACGATATCTGTAAACGGTTTGGTCAAGAAGGGTTATGTAAATCGTACCCGCAGCGAAGAGGATCGAAGAGTGGTGTTGGTCTCTCTGACGGAGAAGGGTTGTAAAGCGTTTGCACGTCATCAGACCTTTCATCAGGAAATGATTGATGCGGTGGTCAAGGATCTGTCTAAAGAGGAACAGGTAATATTGGAAAAGGCGCTGCGGAATCTGAATCAGTTCTTTCGTACCGTTTCTGATTTCAGACGTTCCGGTAAAGAGGTGAAATCCGAGGGACCGCAATCCAAATAAAATTTGTGGAAACGGTAATCGGAGTAGCCATCACCCCAAAGGGACTGCGCCTCCTTGCGCAGTTCAAGGATTTCCAGATAGCCCAGATAATACTTCAAATAATTACAGGGCTCTTCTGCAATATAGGTATATACTGCATCGGCGGAGGCGCTCTCTGTGATTCCGAATTTTTCCAGGACTTTGGCTATCTGCGAGTAGGGTGCATTGTCATAGTGGATCATAATATCCAGTAAAGAGTATAAGCATAGCTGCAGATTACGGCTATGCTTTTCCAGTTCTATAGATACAGAAGCCACGTGATTTCCCTGATCTTCCATGAGTCCTGCGGCGTAGTCAAAGGATAGAAACTCTACATACAGAGCCCAGCCCTCCAGATAGCCGCCGTACCAGAGGAGCTCCCGCACATGATTTTCACCGTTGTTCAGAAAGACACGATTACTGTAAACAGTTTGATACAGGTGTCCGGGGTAGCCCTCGTGAGCCAGAGTAGTGTACAGCTCCAGACCTGCCGGAGAATTTCGCTCGTTTATATATATGACATTACTGTCGGTATCATCAAGAGGTGCGGTCAGATAAAAGGCAGGAGCACAGTATTTTTCCAGACTGGGCGATACTGTCTTGACTGTGACAGTGGGGTAGTGGGTGTCAACGGAGGAATCAGAGCTCTGTGCGGACGGCAGGCGATTCGTCGAAGTAAGGTTCGCCGGAAGAGCCGGAAAGTCAGTCTGCATCTTCAGCTGCAGATCACGCAGCATGTCGTCGGCAGTCATATATGGAAAAGCCTCCGCATCTTCTGTTGACAGATATCGGAGAAGCTCGGGGTTCTTTTCGGCTATCGTACGAATCCATTCATATTCCTGAAAAAAAGCGTTGACCAGCATACTGCGGATGTCTTCGATATCCCGGTAGGAGCCGGTTTCGGAACGCAGAAGATATTGATAATACTCTGCCCCCTGCGGCTTTGCTGCCAATCCGGCAAGGGGTAGGGAGTCATCCTCCAATAGAAAAAGACCGTCGGCCAGAGCCTCGTAAGCGGGCTGCATAACTGTCTTAAGAAGGCGATTATTCTGAGCACAGAATTTTTCAGCTTCCTCAGCTGTCAGCTCACCGGAATGACACAGGGCGAGAACCCGCTCCCGAAAGGTGCTTTGAAGAAAATGGGTGCCCTGCTCTAATTCTTCTTTACTGACAATGGTGTCACATTGCATTTTTACCTTTTCCAGAGAGGAGGCGGGCATCAGAAGTCCTGCGGCAGCTTTCTCCTGTTCATAGAGTAGAAGGGATGCAAAATATTCATCCGTCTGATCCAGCAGAGATAAATAATCGGTTACATCCTGTTTGCAACGAAAGGTATATTCTGCCAACAGAATGGGCAGCTGTGATTGCATTCCGGAGGAGGGGGAAAGGGGTTCCTCATAGTATGGGAAGCTGCTTTGCTGCAGAGAATTTTGCAGGGAGCGGCTCAACAGCCTGAGAGAATAGGCATCCGTATCAGAGAGCCTTTCTGCATTCAGACTGTTTAGAGAATCCAACAGGCTCTCGACGGAAGCTCGGCTGCACAGCTGCGCCTCCGGGTCGTAGCAGGGGAGAACGGGTTCATAGTCACGGATGCCGAAATTCTCCGGATACGCTAATGTATAGTGCATATTCAGCGTGCTTGCCAGCATTTCCTCCCGGAACAGCTGAGAGGTAATCTGAGAGTATTTTTTTTCATCCTGATTGTGAAGCAACAGGAAGGCAATGCCTGCTGCAAAGCAAAGCAGAACGGCGAAGCCCCACCGCTTTTGCTTTGCGGATAGGGCTTTGAGTCGTCCGGCTTGGAGTGGTTTCAAATTGAGTGGTTTCAAGGGAAACTCCTGCCTGTGTATAAAAAAGGTTGCTTCATTATATGTGCTGTCTTTCGGTAATATGATGTTATGCTTGGGACAGGGTACTGAAGGTGCGATTTTGCGAATGGGGTGCTGAATAGTTATCGGAATTTTAGATATTTCGACAAAAAACTTGAAAGAAAAACCGTTAAAAACGTTACCTCGTCACTAGACGGGACGTTGGAACTATGCTAGTATATTGTCGGAAGATGAAAAGTTGCGGCTGTAGCGGTTGCTTCAGCGGAATGGAGGATATCATGAATAATTTAGAGCTGCAGAAAAAAGCGAATGATGTTCGCAAGGGTATCATTACAGCAGTTCACAGTGCAAAGGCAGGACATCCCGGCGGGTCTCTTTCTGCAGCAGAGGTGTTTACCTATTTGTACTTTGAGGAGATGAACATCGATCCTGCAAATCCTGAACAGGAGGACAGGGATAGATTCGTGTTGTCCAAGGGTCATACGGCTCCGGGACTGTACGCAGCGTTAGCACATAGAGGTTTCTTCCCGGTGGAGGATTTGGTCACCTTAAGAAAATTAGGCTCTTATTTACAGGGACATCCCTGTATTCATATTCCCGGTGTGGATATGTCCTCCGGTTCTTTGGGACAAGGTATTTCCGCGGCAGTGGGGATGGCACTGGGAGCAAAGCTGGACGATAAAGAATTCCGTGTATATACACTGCTGGGAGACGGTGAGATACAGGAGGGACAGGTTTGGGAGGCTGCCATGTTTGCAGGCTTCCATAAGCTGGATAACCTGTGTGTAATGGTCGACAATAACAATCTGCAGATTGATGGTGCGATTGATGAGGTATGTTCTCCTTATCCGATTGATAAAAAGTTTGAAGCATTTAATTTCCATGTGATTAATGTGGATGCCCATGATTTCGATGCCCTGAGGGCAGCCTTCAAGGAGGCAAGGGAAACCAAAGGTATGCCTACCTGTATCATATTACACAGTGTAAAGGGAAAAGGTGTTTCCTTTATGGAGAATCAGGTTGGCTGGCACGGAAAAGCTCCTAATGATGAAGAATTCGCGGTTGCAATGGCAGATTTAGAGAAAATCGGTGCAGAATTAGAGAAAGCAGGTGAAGCATAATGGAACAGGTAAAGAAGATAGCTACCAGGGAAAGCTATGGTAATACTTTGAAGGAATTGGCTGAGGAATTCCCGAATCTTGTAGTGTTGGATGCGGATCTTGCGGAGGCGACCAAAACAGGTATCTTCAAGAAGGCATATCCTCAGCGCCATATTGACTGCGGTATAGCGGAGAGCAATATGATGGGCGTGGCAGCAGGCTTATCCCTGGTGGGCAAGATTCCTTTTGTAAGCTCTTTTGCGATGTTCGCAGCAGGACGTGCATTTGAGCAGGTCCGTAACTCCATCGGTTATCCTCATCTGAATGTCAAAATCGGTGCAACCCATGCAGGTATCACAGTAGGTGAGGATGGTGCAACCCATCAGTGTAACGAGGATATCGCCCTGATGAGAACTATTCCCGGCATGGTAGTAATGTGCCCCTCCGATGATGTGGAAGCCAGAGCGGCGGTTCGTGCTGCCATTGAATACAAGGGTCCTGTGTATATCCGTTTCGGACGCGCAGCGGTGCCTGTCATCAATGATAATCCTGATTACAAATTCGAAATCGGGAAAGGTACTGTGGTTCGCTCCGGCAAGGATGTGACAATCATTGCAACCGGTATCTGTGTAGATTCTGCCCTGGGTGCGGCCGAAAAGCTGGCAGCAGACGGTATTGATGCTGAGGTAATCAGTATCTGTACCATTAAACCCTTGGACGAAGAGCTTGTGATTGCCAGTGCCAGGAAGACAGGAAAGGTAGTTACCGTGGAAGAACATTCCGTAATAGGTGGTTTGGGAAGTGCCGTATGCGACTGTCTGTCCGAGAACTGTCCGACTCCCGTGAAGAAGATCGGCATGCAGGATATCTTTGGTGAGTCCGGTCCTGCAGCAGCGCTGGTTGAAAAGTACGGTTTGGATGCAAATGGTGTATACGAGACGGTGAAAGCGTTTGTATAAGAAAATATTGTGATAACAAAGAGTGCTCCGATCCGGAAGGGTTGGGGTGCTTTTTGTTGTAAAAAAATCTGAAATACACCGCACATCCTCTGGCGCGGGAACGTTATACGTAGTGGAAGGAGGTTTCCACCATCTGCCATCTGCTTCAGATATCTCGATTTGCGTTATACCGAAGGATGAAAAAGGCACTGCAGGTGCTGCAGAACAGCCTGGGGAATTATCAAGAGAAGGAAATGAAAAAGACTACTGGAGGGAAAAGGAGCAAGCAATTGGGAAGCCCTTTGTGTATGGCTACGCGAAGGGCTGGTACAAGGTGCCGGAGGAATTCTTAACTTTAAATTTCGAGTTGGTTCTGGCAGTTGCAATCTGTCTGTCCGCGGTGTTCTCGGAGGAACATGTCAGAAGGACGGATCAGTTGATTCTCTGCAGTAAAAATGGCAGGAATGCACTTCTCGTTGCAAAAATATCTGCCGGAGTGACCTTTGGGATGATAAGTGCAGTGCTTATGTTCTGGATAAGGCACCTCTATAGAAGCTTTCAGGTGAGCGGAAGATAGACGTTTGAAAAAAACCTGTCCTACATCCTTTTTGACATTATAGGGTATATTTGCTACAATGTGGTTGTTGTCCAGCGATACAGCTCTTGACCGGAGCTGACATGGAAAATATCGATATGTCGGAAAAGAGGATATCACTATGAATATATTATCTCCATCAATACTCTCTGCGGATTTCTGGAAGCTGGGAGAACAGATTAAGGAAGTGGAGGCAGCAGGAGTGCCGTGGATTCACATTGATGTAATGGATGGCTTGTTTGTACCCTCCATCTCTTACGGGATGCCTGTAATTCAGTCCATCCGCAAGGAAACAGATTTGTTTTTTGATGTACACCTGATGATTGAGAAGCCGGAGCGTTATATTGAAGAATTTGCAAAGAGTGGAGCAGATCTGATTAATTTCCATTTGGAGGCAACGGAGCATGTGGAGGACACCATTGCCAAAATCCGCAGAGTTGGTAAAAAAGTCGGCATTACCATCAAACCCGATACACCTGCGCAGGCAGTGGAGCCTTATCTGGGATTGGTGGATATGGTGCTTGTAATGACTGTTGAGCCCGGATTCGGCGGACAGAAGCTGATTCCCACATGTGTGGATAAGGTTCCGGAGCTTCGTCGCATGATAATGGAAAAGGGTTTGAAGGTAGATATTGAAGTGGATGGCGGTATCAATATAGACAATGTGGGGACTGTGATAGAAGCCGGAGCTAATATCATCGTGGCGGGGTCTGCTGTGTTCAAAAATGACATTGGCGTCAACGTGGAGACCTTTTTGAAAAAAATGTAAGATTTTCAGGAAGAGGCTTGCACTTTCACCCATCACAAATTATAAGTATCCCGATAAACGGAAAGAAATAACCGTGTTTTTCGTTGACACAGACATTTTCTTGTGCTAATCTAACAGAAAGATGGAAAACGCAGTGACGAAGAGAGTACACATTTTCGATACTTTACAGAGAACATTCCGGCATTCGGGTAACTGTCAGCAGGACCTCGGCAGAGGAGAGGAAGCGGCAGTGTCGGTGCTATGCGCTGAGAGGAATGAGGCTGGAAATGTGGAAAATGGCTTCCGAGCAGCGCACCGAACCGCAATCTCTGTAGGAGCGGCAAGGCTGCGACAGGTTCCGCCTGTTATAGCGGATAGGGTTACTGACCCGAAGAGATCTGTTTTGCGAGGAACAGATGAAGAGAAGTGGTAACACGGGCAGATAAGGCTCGTCTTCTTGTGCCGGAAAGCATGAAGGAGACGGGTCTTTTTAATTTTTCGGCAGAAGGCATACAGGAAGATACAGACACGAGGCCCGTCCATCAGAAGGAAAGGAGTTCCGGATATGGAAAACAAAGGAAAGTATTATCTTACAACAGCGATTGCCTATACCTCCGGCAAGCCCCATATAGGCAACAATTATGAAATTGTAATGGCAGACAGTATTGCCAGATTTAAGAGAAAAGAAGGCTATGACGTATTTTTCCAGACGGGTACGGATGAGCATGGCCAGAAGATTGAATTGAAGGCAGCAGAGGCAGGTGTGACGCCCAAGGAGTTTGTAGATGGCGTGGCAGGCACCATCAAGGGATTGTGTGATCTTTTGAATATTTCTTATGATAAGTTTATCCGTACCACGGATGATTCTCATGAGAAGCAGGTACAGAAAATTTTCAAGCGTCTGTATCAGCAGGGGGATATTTATAAGGGCTCTTATGAGGGGCTTTACTGTACCCCCTGTGAATCCTTCTGGACGGAGTCACAGCTGGTGGACGGAAAATGTCCCGATTGCGGAAGAGAGGTAAAGCCTGCAAAGGAGGAAGCCTATTTCTTCAAAATGAGTAAGTATGCGGATAAACTGATTCAGCATATTAATGAGCATCCTGAATTTATTCAGCCGGTATCCCGCAAGAATGAGATGATGAATAATTTCCTGCTTCCGGGTCTTCAGGATCTCTGTGTATCCCGTACCTCCTTTAAATGGGGAATTCCGGTAGATTTTGATGAGAAGCATGTGGTGTATGTCTGGCTTGATGCACTGACAAACTATATCACCGGTATCGGATATGATGCGGAGGGCAACAGCACCGAGCAGTACAAGAAGCTCTGGCCTGCAGATTTACATCTGATTGGTAAGGACATTATCCGCTTCCATACCATTTACTGGCCTATCTTCCTGATGGCGCTGGGCGAGGAATTGCCGAAGCAGGTATTTGGTCATCCATGGCTTCTTATGAATAATGATAAAATGAGTAAGTCCAGAGGCAATGTGATTTATGCAGATGATCTGGTAGATTATTTTGGTGTGGATGCAGTGCGTTACTATGTGCTTCATGAGATGCCTTATGAGAATGATGGAAATGCTACATGGGAGCTGATTGCAGAGCGCCTGAACTCCGATTTGGCAAATACCTTGGGGAATCTTGTGAACCGTACCATATCCATGAGCAATAAATACTTTGGTGGTGTGGTAACAGATAAGGGAGCGCAGTTAAATCCCAATGACAGTGTAATCGATGAGGATTTAAAGAAGACCGTTACCGGAGCCTATGCAAAGGTGCTGGATAAGATGGCTACACTGCGTGTGGCAGATGCATTGACGGAGATTTTCGCTATTTTCAAAAGATGCAATAAATATATTGATGAGACAGAGCCCTGGGTACTTGCCAAGGAGGAAGCAAAGTCAGACCGTCTGTCCACTGTGCTTTATAACCTGACGGAGGGTATTGTAATCGGTGCATCATTGTTGGAGCCCTTTATGCCGGAGACTGCGCAGAAAATCGCAGCACAGCTCCGTACCTCCCTGCGTGATTTTGACCGGCTTGAGGAATTCGGTCTCTATGAAAACGGCAGCAGGGTAACCGATAAGCCCGAGATTCTCTTCGCGCGTCTTGATATGAAGGAAGTGGCAGCGAAGGAGGAAGAATTGAAACAGGCGATGATGGAAGCGGCAAAGGCAACAGAGGGCAGTGCGGCTGAGGAAGAAGCACCCGTGATTGACATCGAGCCCAAGGAAGAAATCAGCTATGATGATTTTGCAAAAATGCAATTTCAGGTAGGCGAGATTATTGCCTGCGAGGCAGTACCGAAGTCCAAGAAGCTGTTGTGCAGTCAGGTGCGTATCGGTAGTCAGGTGCGCCGGATTGTATCAGGAATCAAAGCCCATTATACTCCCGAAGAGATGGTGGGTAAGAAGGTGATGGTTCTGGTGAATCTGAAGCCTGCCAAGCTGGCAGGAGTGATGTCAGAGGGGATGCTGTTATGTGCTGAGGATGCGGAGGGCAACCTGGCGCTGATGACCCCGGAGAAGGAGATGCCGGCCGGTGCAGAAATTTGCTGAGACCTGCAAGTTATAAACTCTTTATTAATTTTAGGGAAAAGGGTTAATTTTTCATAAA
>CAYOHU010000025.1:0-12498 GCA_964403845.1 uncultured Acetatifactor sp. | reverse complement strand
ACAGCGCTATGAGAAGGGACATGTATGTTATCCGTTGAAGGAGATTGGTACCTGCCCGATGGAAAAGACGGGTACTACAGTAACCTTTCTTCCTGATCCTACTATTTTTACAGAGACTACTGTATATGATTTTGATATCTTAAAGAGAAGGCTTCGGGAGATGGCTTTTCTTACCAAGGGTCTTCGTATCATTTTAAGAGATAACAGAAATGATCAGGAGAAAATAGCTGCAGATAATGAAAACAGTCAGATAAACGAGCTTTTGGAGAGGGCAGAAGAGGATAAGAAAGAAGAGACTGTTGAAAAGAACGATTATGAAGAAGAAAATATTATAGAGGATAATAAGGCGAAAACCGGAGGTAAAATAGGAAAGCTACATACCATAACTCTGGAAAATGGTAAAAAACAAAAGGTAATTGAATTTTATTATGAGGGTGGTATTAAGGAATTTGTAAATTATCTGAATAAGAGTAAAACTCCTATTTATGAAAATATTCTTTATTTTGAAGGAGAGAAAAATAATGTGTATGTGGAGGTATCCTTCCAGCACAATGATTCCTATAATGAGAGTGTATTCTGCTTTGTAAATAACATTAATACTCCTGAGGGAGGTACTCATTTACAGGGATTTAAGAATGCAATTACCAAAACCTTTAACGATTATGCGAGAAGTGCAAAATTATTAAAGGATAGTGAACCAAATCTGTCCGGTGAAGATATAAGAGAGGGATTAACTGCCATTGTAAGTGTTAAAATAGAGGATCCTCAGTTTGAAGGACAGACGAAGCAGAAGCTTGGAAACAGTGAAGCAAGAGGAGCTGTTGACAGTATTGTAAGTGATCAGCTTACCTATTTCCTGGAGCTAAATCCTACTGTTGCCAAATCAATTTGTGAAAAATCCATTTTGGCTCAGCGTGCCAGAGAAGCTGCCCGCAAGGCCAGAGATATTACCAGAAGAAAGACAGCTTTGGATGGATTGTCTCTTCCCGGAAAGCTGGCTGACTGCTCTGATAAGGATCCTAAAAATTGTGAAATTTATATTGTAGAGGGAGATTCTGCAGGTGGTAGTGCCAAAACTGCCCGTTCCCGTGAAACGCAGGCTATTTTACCTCTGCGTGGTAAGATTCTTAATGTAGAGAAGGCAAGACTTGATAAGATTTATGCCAATGCGGAAATCAAAGCAATGATTACTGCATTTGGTACCGGCATCCATGAAGATTTTGATATAAAGAAGCTTCGCTATGACAAAATTATTCTAATGACAGATGCGGATGTGGACGGTGCACATATCAGTACTTTACTTTTAACCTTCCTCTACCGATTTATGCCGGATCTGATTAAAGAAGGACATGTATATCTGGCAAAACCGCCTCTGTATAAGCTGGAGAAAAATAAAAAGGTTTGGTATGCCTACAGTGATGAGGAATTGGATAGTATTCTTCAGGAAGTGGGTCGTGACCAGAATAATAAAATTCAGCGTTACAAGGGACTTGGTGAGATGGATGCAGAACAGCTTTGGGAAACCACTATGGATCCTGAGCGGAGAATTCTCCTTCGTGTAAATTATGATGAAGAGATGGAGTCTGAAATTGATTTAACCTTCACCACACTGATGGGAGATAAGGTAGAGCCCAGACGTGATTTCATTGAAGAAAATGCTAAGTTTGTGAAAAACTTAGATATCTAGAAAAGAGGAAACAATGAACGACGATATTTTCGACAAAAATTCTGAGCAGGATATAGATAAGATTCATGAAGTTGATCTGAAAGAGAGGATGGAAACCTTCTATATAGATTATGCAATGAGTGTTATCGCATCCCGTGCTCTTCCTGATGTAAGAGATGGTTTAAAGCCGGTTCAGAGACGTGTACTTTATTCTATGATAGAATTGAACAACGGTCCTGACAAGCCGCATCGTAAAAGTGCGCGTATTGTTGGTGATACCATGGGTAAATATCATCCGCATGGTGATAGCTCTATTTATGGTGCATTGGTCAATATGGCACAGGATTGGTCCACCAGATATCCTTTGGTTGACGGGCATGGTAACTTTGGTTCCATGGATGGCGACAGTGCCGCTGCAATGCGTTATACCGAGGCGAGACTTTCCAAGATTTCCATGGAGCTTTTAGCAGATATTAATAAGGATACCGTGGATTTTGTACCAAACTTTGATGATACAGAGAAGGAACCGGTAGTGCTTCCCAGCCGTTATCCCAATCTTTTGGTAAACGGTACTACAGGAATTGCAGTAGGTATGGCTACCAATATTCCTCCTCATAATCTTCGTGAGGTAGTGAACGCAGTTGTTAAGATTATCGACAATAGGGTAAATGAGGACAGGGCTACCACCATTGAAGAAATATTGTCCATTATAAAGGCACCGGATTTTCCTACCGGTGGATTAATTCTGGGAACCAGAGGCTGTGAGGAGGCATATCGCACGGGACGCGGTAAAATAAGAGTCCGTGCAGTGACAAATATCGAAACTCTTCCCAATGGTAAGACTCAGATTGTTGCTACTGAGCTTCCCTATATGGTGAATAAGGCAAATCTGATTGTAAAGATTGCTGAGCTCGTAAAAATGAAAAAAATTGACGGAATTACAAATATCCGTGATGAGTCTAACCGTGAAGGTGTAAGAGTGGTGATAGAGATTCGCAGGGATGCCAATGCCAATGTAATTTTGAATCAGTTGTATAAGCATACACAATTACAGGATACCTTTGGAGTAATCATGCTTGCTCTGGTAAATAATGAGCCTAAGGTTATGAATCTTCTGGAAATGCTTACCTATTATTTGAAGCATCAGGAGGAGGTTGTTACCAGAAGAACAAAATATGATTTAAATAAGGCAGAGGAAAGAGATCATATTTTACAGGGTTTATTAAAAGCGTTAGACTTTATTGATGAGGTTATTTCCATCATCAGAGGAAGTCAGAATACACAGATAGCGAAGGAGAAACTGATTGAACGCTTTGAGCTTACAGAGGTTCAGGCTCAGGCAATTGTTGATATGCGTTTGCGTGCCCTGACAGGCTTGGAAAGAGAAAAGCTTGAAAACGAGCATAAAGAATTACAGATTAAGATTAAGGAATTAAAAGAAATTTTGGCAGATGAAAAATTATTACTTGGAGTCATTAAGGAAGAAATAACAATTACTGCTGAAAAATATGGTGACGACAGACGCAGCAGTATTGGCTTTGATGAATTAGATATTTCCATGGAGGATATGATTACCAGAGATAATACTGTAATTGCCATGACAAGTCTTGGATATATTAAGCGTATGACTGTTGACAATTTTAAATCGCAGAACCGTGGCGGAAAAGGAATTAAGGGAATGCAGACCATAGAGGATGATTATATTGAAGATCTTCTGATGACTACTACCCATCATTATTTAAATTTCTTTACTAATTTCGGCAGAGTATACCGTCTGAAGGCTTATGAGATTCCGGAGGCGAGCAGAACTGCAAGAGGAACTGCAATCATCAATCTGTTGCAGCTTTCTCCCGGAGAAAAGATTACTGCAATGATTCCTATTAAGGAATATGATGAACAGAAGAATCTGTTTATGGTCACAAAGACAGGTATTGTAAAGAAAACCTCACTGATGGAATTTGCAAATATTCGTAAAAACGGACTTACCGCGATTAATCTGAAGGATGACGACGAGCTGATTGAGGTGAAGACGACGGATAAAGACAGTGATATTTTCCTGATTACCAAGCAGGGTATGTGTATCCGTTTCAAGGAGACAGATGTGCGTGCCACAGGACGGGCATCTATGGGTGTAATCGGTATGAACCTTTCACCTGATGATGAAATTGTGGGTATGCAGCTTGACCATCAGGGAGATTCATTATTAATCGTATCTGAGAATGGTATGGGAAAACGTACCTTCCTTGAGGAATTCACAGTACAGAAGCGTGGCGGTAAGGGTGTGAAATGCTATAAGATTACCGATAAAACAGGTGATGTTGTAGGTGTGAAGGCTGTAAATGACGATAATGAAATCATGATGATCACTACAGAGGGTATTATTATTCAGCTTCGCATAGATGATATTTCTACTCTGGGCAGGATTACCTCCGGTGTGAAGCTCATTAACCTTGCAAAGAATGTTAAGGTTGCTAAAATTGCCAAGGTAAGAGAAAAAATATCTAACGGGGATCAGGAATTTGACAATGTGGATGATGCAATGGAGGAAATACCTGAGGATGTAGAAGAATAAAGCGCATCTGTTTCCGGTATTTATCTTCTTTTTTGAAATAGGACTGGAAATTGGATATAATATGTGCTAGAATCTGTTTGGCTTAAAGACGAGACCAATGGAGATCCCGATCTTCGTTGGTCTCTTTGCGTGTGCAATAGCCATCTTTTAAATTTATTTTTTGGGAAGGAAGGAATACGAAAATGGAAGCATATACAATATTTAAGGATCTTGCCATTATCATTGTTTTTGCAAAGATTTTTGCTATTATTGCAAGAAAGCTTAAGGCTCCGCAGGTGGTAGGTCAGATTATTGCCGGATTGTTAATAGGACCAAGTGTATTGGGATTGGTACAGCAAAGTGATTTTCTTCTTCAGATGGCAGAAATCGGTGTCGTAATTTTGATGTTCTCAGCAGGTCTGGAAACAAATTTGAAGGATTTGATGAAAACAGGTCTCATTGCTTTTTTAATAGCCTGTGCAGGAGTTTTATTGCCTTTAATCGGCGGCTCTCTTTTGTACATGGGATTCTACGGAATATCTCCCTGGGGCTCTGAGGAATTTTATAAGGCGGTATTTATCGGTGTCATTATGACGGCTACCAGCGTAAGTATTACGGTACAGTCATTGAAAGAACTTGGAAAATTAAAAGGGAAGGTTGGTACTACAATCTTAAGTGCTGCAATCATTGATGATGTTATCGGTATTATTGTACTAACCTTTGTGATTGGATTTAAAAATCCCGACTCTAACCCCGGTAAGGTAGTCATTTCCACTATTTTGTTCTTTGCATTTGCTTTGATTGTAGGATTTATTTTATACAAAATATTCAAAAAGCTGGATAAGAGATATCCGCATACCAGAAGGATTGCTATTTTGGGACTGGCACTTTGCTTTGCATTTTCATATATTGCAGAGGTATATTTTGGAATCGCAGATATTACCGGTGCTTATGTAGCAGGTATTATTCTTTGTTCCATTCAGGATTCTGAGTATATTGCAGAAAAGATGGATATTAATTCCTATATGCTGTTTGGTCCGGTATTTTTTGCTAGTATTGGATTGAAAACTACCATTGACAACGTAAACGGTGAAATTCTTTTGTTCTCCCTGGGATTTGTATTGGTAGCTCTGATTGCAAAAATTGTAGGATGTGGTCTGATGGCGAAAATATGCCGATTCAATACTGCAGATTCCGTTAAGATAGGTGTGGGAATGATGACTCGTGGTGAGGTTGCTTTGATTGTCGCCCAAAAGGGTTTGTCCGTGGGATTATTGTCCCCGGTTTACTTTACTTCCGTAATTTTACTGATTATTGTCTCCAGTATCTCAACTCCTATTATTTTGAAGGTGTTGTATTCCAGGGATAAGGTACAGGAAGAGGTAAATGCCTGATTATAAAGGATGTATTTGATGCATAAATCATTTTAGACAATTGATTTTCTGAATTAAGAATCATACAAGAATTGCTCAATGGAGAATGGAATTTTTCCTTTGATGGATGAGGGAAGCGGTTATGCCGGACAAACAGGCTTTTGAGGATGCCAAGAAGAAAATAATAGGAATAGACAGGCAGCGTCCGGGGATAGGTACCTTGTCTGAAAAGACCGTTCATGCCATTCTCAAAAATTATTATGAACCGGATGAGGACAAGCAAGAGATTCCTATAGAGCAATTTGTGGCAGATATCTATGCCAATGATGAAATTATAGAGATTCAGACCAGACAGTTTAATAAAATGCGGGATAAGCTAAAGGCATTTCTTCCATTGTATCCGGTGACAATTGTCCATCCCATTCCGCGGGAAAAATGGCTGATCTGGATTGATGAAGAAAGCGGAGAACTGAGCAAGAAGCGAAGGTCTCCTGCCAAAGGAAATCCCTATCTGGCATTTACGGAATTATACAAAATAAAGATGTTTCTCAAGGATCCAAATCTTCGATTGAAGCTTGTAATGATGGATATGGAGGAGTATCGTCTGTTAAACGGCTGGAGTCACGACAGGAAAAAGGGCTCCAGCCGCTATGACAGAATTCCGACAGAGCTGATAGAGGAAATCAGCATTACCTGTCCTCAGGATTATATGCAGTTTGTACCGTATGATTTAGAGGAACCCTTTACCACAAAGGATTTTGCAAAAGCAGCCCATATTCCCATTGCTCTTTCACAGACAGTATTGAATATTCTATATTACGTGGGAGTAGTGGAACGCATCGGTAAAGAGGGAAAGCTTTATTTATATAAGGTCGTAGAAATTTAAAAAACTAAAAATAAAAATCCTAAATAGTTGTAAATTCGTTCTTTCTGTGATAGACTAACCAAAGTTGCAAAAATGCACTAATTGAATAGAAGCATTACAGGTGTCGGAGAGGTATTAAAAATATTTCGGTCCGATGAAAAGGGAAGCAGGTGTAAGTCCTGCACGAACCCGTCGCTGTAAAAGAGGAGCTTTACTTCCCTGCGGGAAAGTCACTGAGAAGAAATGCAAAAAGTAATCTTGGGAAGACGAAGTAAGGTGAGGATACTTAAGTCAGAAGACCTGCCTGTAGTGGGAACTGTACGGCCACGTGGATTTGGTTGGTAAGGAAAGCAAGCGGATTTATGATTCCATATAAGATCCGTCTATGTCTGATGCCCAAACTCCTGCCATGTGCGGGAGTTTTTGCTTTGTTACGAATAGTTCTTCTGTTCAATCATTAACAAAGGAGGTCAATTATGACAGAAAACAAGAAAACAAACAAAAAAGCCCTTATTGGGGTAGTAGCACTGATTGCTGTAATTGCGGTGCTGGCAGCAGTATTTTTCATCTTCCGTGAAAAACCTGTGGAGGGAACTAAAGAGATTGTGATTGAAGTGGTGGACAACGAGCAGGATACAACCAGCTATGAACTGAAAACGGATGCTGAGTTTCTTCGTCAGGCAATGGAAGAAGCAGAAGGTCTTACCTTCTCCGGAACTGAGAGCGAATACGGAATGTTGGTTGATACCGTAAATGATGTAACTCCAGACTATAGTGTAGATGGTGCTTACTGGTCCTTCTACGTAAACGGTGTATATTGCAAGTACGGTATTGATTCACAGCCTGTTCTGGATGGAGATACCTTTACCATTAAGTATGAGGTAGATACAGTAGAATAGTATTGACAAAATTTCAGTGAATGAAAATGAAGAGCAAAGAAGAAAAAAATACTGAATTAAATCAAACTGAAAAGAAGATTAGTAAATTCAGACTTACAATACATGATATCACGTTAATCGGAATGATGGTAGCAGTGATTGAGGTATGTAAGGTTACTCTCAGTTTTCTGCCGAATATTGAGCTGACCAGCTTCTGGCTCATATTGTTTACGATTTATTTTGGTTGGAAAATCGTGTATGTAGTGCCGGTATTTATTCTAATCGAAGGCTTTATGTACGGAATTCATTTTTGGTGGATTATGTATCTCTATGTGTGGCCATTGTTAGTGTTGGTCGTATGGATTTTTCACCGGAAGGATGATGTATGGTTTTGGAGCTTTGTATCAGCATTTTTCGGATTATCCTTTGGATTTCTGTGCTCCTTAGTTTATGTGGTAATCGGAACTGCAGAGGGCGGATTGGCAAATGGACTTAAAGTGGCATTTGCATGGTGGATATCCGGAATTCCCTGGGATATTGTTCACGGAGCAGGAAACTTCGTGTTGATGCTGGTACTCTACAAGCCGGTCAGGGCAATTATGAGAAGAATGTCCATAGAAAGACAGAAATGACGGGGAATTAATCTTCCTCGTCATTTCTTTTTGCCTGAGGCAGGGAAAAAATAAATTCACTTCCCACGCCGGGTGTACTGATTACATTAATATTTTCGTTATGGGCCCGAATAATTTCCTTCACGATGGAGAGACCAAGACCCGTGCCTCTCTTATCCTTTCCGCGGGAAGAATCCGATTTATAAAATCGATCCCAAATCAATTTCAGATCCTCCTTGGGGATGCCGATTCCCGTGTCCTTCACGGAAATGAAAAGCTTATTTTTCTTTTGAGAAGTTTCTATCTTAATTACGGAATCGTGATGGCTGAATTTAATAGCGTTATCAATCAGGTTATAAAGTACCTGTTGAATCTTTCCGACATCCGCATTGACATACATCTCATCTCCGGTAAGTACTACCTCGATAGCAATTGTCTTTTTTCGGCAGGTTCCTTCAAAAGAAGCTGCGGTATTACGGATCACCTTGTTAATGTCAAAATCTGTTTTGTCCAACAGCATACCCTTGGTATTTAAGTTATTCAGTGTCAAAAGGCTGTTAGTAAGCTTGGTAAGCCGCTCCGTTTCATTTAACACGATGTTCAGATATTTTTCATGCATTTCAGGTGGAATGGTTCCATCCAGCATTGCTTCCAGATAACCGCGGATAGAGGTCAGGGGAGAGCGGAAGTCGTGGGAGACATTGGCCACAAATTTCTTTTGATCGTCTTCGGAACGGGCTATTTCGCTCGCCATATAATTCAGACAGGCAGCAAGATAGCCAATTTCATCCTCACTTTCCACCTGAAATTCGTAATGCATATTTCCGGAAGCGTATTGCTCCGTTGCGTAGGTGATCTTTCGCAGCGGAATATACACGATTTCCGTGAAAAAAATTAATATGATCAGTGAAAGCAGAAAGAGAATCACTAAGGTAATGTAGGAGATAGTCAGCAGGCTGTTACAGGATTCCTCAATGTCCTTCATGTTTGAGTGAATTACCACATATCCCTTTACCTTGTAATTAGAGGTAATAGGTGCAAGTACACTCAATATCTTTTGATCAAAATTTCCAAAGAAATCATTAATCATGTAGTAGGAACCACTGGTAATCGTGGGATCAAAATTCTCAATCATCACCACATCCTCTACATTCAGCGGAGTATTGGTGTCTAATACCAGACGTCCGGAAGGGTTGATAACGCGTATCAATGAGTTCAGATAGACAGCCAAAGAATCCAGCTGCGTCTTTACAGTTTCCAGACTGGCTTCACTGGTATACAGACCGTTTGCATAAGTATTGGCAATCAGGGTTGCTTCGGAATAGAGCTTTTCTGCCTTGTTCCTTACCAGATGTTCTCTTGTCATGCTGGGAACAAAGGTAGCGACAATCATAAATCCGAAGACACCAAAAATAAAGTATGCCAAAACAAATTTTAAGTATACTGTTTTTTTCATGGTTAATTCCGTACCTCAAATTTGTAGCCGATGCCCCAGATGGTGGTAATCTTCCAGTTGGCATGGTCTTTGATTTTTTCCCGGAGACGTTTAATGTGAACATCCACTGTTCTGGTATCTCCGATATATTCATATCCCCATATCTGATCTAAAAGCTGTTCTCTGGTAAATACGTGATTGGGGGAAGATGCAAGGAAGTAGAGAAGCTCTAATTCCTTCGGCGGCATCTCGATGGTCTGTCCCATATACAGAACAGAATAATTCGTCAGGTTGATGATCAAATCCTGATATTCTACACATTTATCCTGAGAAACCTCGGAAATTGCGGCAATCGGCTTATATCGGCGAAGTACCGCCTTAGCACGGGCTACCAATTCCTTGGAATCAAAGGGCTTCTCAATATAATCGTCCGCGCCCAGCTCCAGTCCCAGCACCTTGTCAAAGACTTCGCCTTTGGCAGAAAGCATGATAATGGGTACAGAGTATTTTGCCCTAACCTCCCTACAGACCTGATATCCGTCAATGCCGGGGAGCATCAGGTCCAAAAGAATCAGATTCGGATCAAAGGATTCCATTGCCGGCATTACAGATTCCCCGTCATTTAAGATCATGGTATCAAAGCATTCCTTCGTAAGATAAAGGGAAATCAGTTCTGCAATATTGTTGTCATCATCTACAATGAGAATTTTTTGTTTGTTTACCATAGGCTACTCCTTTTCAATTTCGAAGCTTACACGGATTTGCTGCACAAAGATTATTTGAATGTAACAATCGTCACGCCTGCGTCTCCTTCACCATATTCACCCAATCGGAATTCCTTCACATATTTCAAGCGTTTCAGGTGATTGTGGACGGCGTTTCGAAGTGCTCCGGTACCTTTCCCGTGTACTACACGGACGCTGGGAAGATGTGCCAGATAGGCGTCATCCAGATATTTGTCAAGCTGCGCAATGGCCTCATCCACGGTCTTTCCCAAAAGATTAATCTCAGTCGATACGGAAAGGGATTTGGACATCTTCATTTTTCCGGTGTTCGAGTGCTGCAGAGTGGGGGTTGTAATGGTGTCCTCCTGCGTGAGCACCAAATCATTGATATTTGCCTGAGTTCGCATAATACCACATTGTACAAAAAGATTTCCCCTGGTATCAGGAAGGGAATTGACAATCCCCTTCAATCCCATGGATATTATTTTGACAGAATCCCCTTTTTTCAATTTTCTTGGATCAATTTTCTTGCGTTCCTCTGTCTTTTTTGTTGGTTTTCCGGCAGATAGCCGATCATTTTTTTCATTAATTTTGTCGCGCACCTTCTGACGCTTTTTTTCCAGATCCTTGATATCGGCAGTTACGCCCACTTTATTAAAATCGCGGATTGTTTCATCGGCAACCTCTTTTGCCTCCTGCAAAATTTCACGGGCTTTCTCATTGGCTTCACGGAGGATGCGATCCTTGGCTTGATCGATTTTCTCGTTCTTGCGCTGCAGCTGATCCTGCAGTGTACGGATTTTTTCTTTATATTGTGCGATTTCACGCTGTTCCTTCTCAATGGTGATTCGGCTCTGCTCCAGATCAGCAATAACGTCTTCAAAGCTTTCGTCTTCCTTGCTGATCTGTTCTTTGGCTGCGGTAATGATCTCATCAGGAAGTCCCAGCTTGGAGGAGATGGCGAATGCATTACTCTTGCCGGGAATACCGATCAACAGACGATAGGTGGGCTGTAGGGTTTCTACATTGAACTCGCAGCATGCATTCTCCACAAAGGAGGTGGACAGGGCGTAAATCTTCAGCTCACTGTAATGAGTGGTAGCCATGGTACGGATTCCTCTGTCGTGTAAACGATTTAAGATGGCAATGGCAAGGGCTGCACCCTCTGTAGGGTCCGTTCCGGCTCCCAATTCGTCGAACAGACACAGAGAATTCTCATCTGCATGCTTTAAAATGTGGACAATGCTTGTCATATGAGAGGAAAATGTGGATAAGCTTTGTTCAATACTTTGCTCGTCACCGATATCCGCATAAACCTCTGTAAAAACTGATAACTCGGAACGGTCCAGTGCAGGAATATGCAGACCGGCCTGTCCCATTAATGTGAAAAGTCCTACTGTTTTCAGGGACACGGTTTTACCGCCGGTGTTGGGACCGGTGATTACCAGCAAATCAAACTCCTTTCCCAAGTGAATATCGATGGGTACCACCTTTTTTTTATCCAAAAGAGGATGTCTGCCCTTTCGGATATGAATATAGTGGTCTTCATTGAAAAGAGGCTCGGTGGCATTCTGCTCCATCGCCAGCTTTGCTTTGGCAAAAATGAAGTCCAGCTTCGTCATAACCTTCTGGTTCAATGTAAGCTCCTCTGTGTGCTCCGCAAGACGGGCACTGAGCTCTGCAAGAATCACTGCGATTTCGTCCTCCTCCTGAAGCTCCAGCTCCTTCAGCTGGTTATTCAGGTTTACTACGGCAGCAGGCTCGATAAAAAAGGTGGAGCCGGTTGCTGACTGGTCATGAACCATACCGTTGACCTGACCCTTATATTCTGCCTTTACAGGGATACAATAGCGGTTGTTTCGCATGGTAATGACGGCATCCTGCAGGTAAGTGCGATATGCGCCGTTTAACATAGCGGTCAGCTGAGAGTGAATCTTCTCGTTGGTGTGCAGCTTGCTGCGGCGGATGCTTTTTAATTTAGGGCTGGCGTCATCTGCAATCTCTTCCTCAGACAGGATGCAGCGCAGTATTTCATTGGAAATCTGTGTCAGAGGAGTCAGCTGCTCAAAATATTCATTCAGACTGTCATTGGGGGAATCCTCGCGGTCCTTTTTTCCATATGCCTTGATGCGGCTGACATTTTCCAGCATTCCGGCTATTTTCAGAAGCTCCGATGGGGACAGGGTACTTCCGATTTCCAAAGATTTAATCGAGAATCCGAAATCTCTGTTATTGCCGAAGGAAGTACTTCCTGCCTGAAATAACCGTGTCAGTGCATCCTTGGTTTCCTGCTGAGCCGGGCGGATTTCCTGAAGACTGGTAGAAGGAACCAGCTCCTGACATAGTTTTTTACCGGGTTCAGAATCCGCTTTATCGGTCAGCATAGCGATAATC